>JBDLVO010000348.1:0-6577 GCA_039804805.1 Pseudomonadota bacterium | reverse complement strand
CGCCACCTCGTTGATCCCCTGCATGATCATGCTGTAGCAGCCGAGATACCAGCGCGGTTCCAGTCCGATCTGCTGGCGGGCCCGGGCCGCCTTGATCACGTTGGCGAAATATTCGTCGCTGAACGCGCCGGTGAACAGGAAATCGATGAAATGCCGGCGCTGGCCCTGCTGGATCGTCTCGTAATCGCCCATCCGGGCATAAATGGTGGCGGCGGCGCTGAATTGGTCGATGTTGTGGTAGATCCTGGCGAGAATCGGGTCGATCGCCTTGTCGAGGATCGGCCGGAACTCGCGCAGGGCGGCGCGAGTCGCCTCGTCGATCGCCAGGAATTTCAGGCGGACGGTCTGATCGATCATGACGTCGGTCGAGCTCATGATGTTTTCCCCACTCCACGGACCCTTTTCGGCGGCCCGGCGCCCCGCGTCGGGATGTCGCCAAAAGTTAATAAAATATTGACGAGGGTGTCGGGACGACGCCGAGGCCGGCCGGAAGGTCATTGGAAAGGCGCGGCTAATATATCGTCCCGAGACGGCACCGGTTTCCTTTGCGGTTTTTCTTTTTGTATGTCATCGCAAGTCGGCCGGGTCAACTCAAAAGGGTCGCGCTCGGGTGGAAAACCGCCCGGACCTGCTGGAAATTATTCTAAAATTGTGGAAAATCTCATGGAGATCCTTCGCCTTTTGATGGCGTCCCGGGTGAGCGCTCGGTGGGCAAGGTGCGGAAAAGGCGCGATTTTTGGGCGGAATTCCGGCGCGGGCGGGGGAGGGCGGCGCGCCCCCTCGATGCGGCGGGAATGACGTTCGGAAGAGCGGGGCGCGACTCATGCCGGGGGGCGACCGGCCCGCTTTCCTGTTTCGCCGGCCCGGCGGCTCCCGTACTGTTGACCGATCGACCCCGCCGAGGACCGCCGTCGGAAAAGCTGATGCCGCGCCCGCCCGTTGCCTCCCGCACCCAGATGATTCGCCGGATCAACCTCACCCTCGAGGGGCCGGTGGCCGAGGTGCTGTCCCATCTCGTTCCCGAACTGAAGAAGCTGCCCCGGCGCGGCGTGCTCGAACGGGTGCTCGACGATCCGGATCTGCTCGACCGCTGTTTCCGCGCCTTTCGCGCCGATCCGGAACGGTTCCGCGCCCTGCTGGTCGATCGCCACAACGTCCCGGTGACCCAGGCCGACGCGCTGCTGGCCTGCGGGCGCTCGCTCGACGACATCGTGGCGATGCTGGTCCGCACCTGCGCCAAGCGCCAGTTCCGCCGCCGGCTCGACGGGCTGTCGCGCCCGTTGCGTCCGGGCCCGCCGCCGCCGGCGCAGTACCGCCCGGTGCGCCAGGACGGCCTGATCCGCCGGCTGAGCCGGCTGCTGACCGCCCATGGCCGCGAGGCCGGGGCGATGCGCAGCCGGGGCGAGGCGCTGTACGATGCCTTCAAGGATTATCTGCGCCACGACTGGCAGGTGCCGCTGGTGCCGGAATATTCGACCCTGTCGCCCCAGTTGGTGCGCGCGCTCGGCCCGCGCATCCTCGACTACCGCGCGGTCGAGGACATCCGCCGGCTGCGGGAGAACCCCCAGGACCCGCCGCCGCCCTCGACCCTGCTTGAGGCCGGTCCGGTCTCGTCGCCGCTGACGGCGCCGGTCCGCCCCGGCGCCCCGCCGCCGCCGGCGGCGGCGGGCGATCGCCGCGCCCGTCTGCTGCGCTGTTTCAGCCCCGACCTCAAGCGGCTGCGCGGCGAGGTGTTCGCGCCGATCCTGCTCGATCCGGCGGTGCGGGCGGTGCTGTCCTCGCCGGCCTCGCCCGATCAGACGGTGCGGCTCAACCGGGTGCTGGCCGACGTGGCCGGGCGGCCGGCGCGGCTGCTGATGGAGGAACTCGACCTCGGCCCCGAACAATTGACGGTGATGATGCTGGTGGCGCACGAGCGGATCGGGGCCGAGGCGTTCAGCCACGCCTTCGGCGGCCGCAGCAATCTCGATTACGTCGCCAAGGTGGTCGAGCGGGCCCGGGGCTTCGGCCTCGGCGCCGACACCTCGCTGCCGGAGGTCGCCGCCTTCACCCGCCGCCTGTTCGCCGCTTTCCGCCCCGGCGGCGGGGCCGGGCCGCGGCGCTGATCCGCCACCCTATTTCTTGGCGCCGTAGGCGGTGGTGGCGGTGACCGGCATGCCGTTGCCGGCGATGGTGCCGCTGACCTGGGCGCCGCCGGCCACCTCGGCCGCCGAGGTGCCGTAGAACGTGCCGGTGTAGCTGCCGCTGCTGGTGGTGACGCTTCCGCCGCTGAAGCTGGCGCTGCCGGTGAAGCTGTTGCTGCCCTTGAAGCTGGTCGAGGCCAGATCGACGGTCACGCTGCTGAGGCCGCTGGAGGTGATGGTGGAGATGATGCTGTTGCTGGCGCTGCTGAAACTGAGGGTGCCGGCAATCGTCCCGCTGGAGAAATTGGCGGTCAGCACCGCGGTGCCGGTGATGCTGGCGACCTGGGTGTAGTTCGCCGCCAGATAGCCGGCGGCGCCGCCGGTATAAGTGGCGGTGCCCGAACTGGGCATCTGCGCGACCGGGGTCGTCATCCCGGCCCAGAACGTGCCGAAATAATAATCCTGCGGCGCGTTGTCCACCTTGAGCCAGGTCCCGTAGGTCGAATAGGTAAGATTGGCCTGGTTGGCGTAGTCGTGGATCGTGATCGAATAGGAATCGGCGCTGGCGCTGTAGAGCCTGACCCCGTCCGTGGTGTCGTCGAGGAACAGCGAATAGGGGGCGTACTGGTCCGAACCGGAGCTGTCGCGCAGAGTCAGCCCGTCACTGGTGTAGCTGAAGGCATAGCTGTTCTTGGTGGAGACGTCGCTGGCGGTGCAACTGCATTGATAATAGGTGCCGGGTCCGTCGCCCAGCGTGCTGGCCGAGGCGATCGAGAATTCCAGTGTGGTGATCGCCCCGCCACCGGCCGAAGCCAGGGTGGCGACCGGAATCAGTTGATCCTGGGCCACCACGCCCTGTTTGCCGGTGCTGACGATCACGTCGAGGTCGCTGCCGTCCGGTCGGCTGGGGTGGGAATCGATAACGATATCGGCCGTTTCCCGGCCGGCGGCGGTCGTCTGGCCGCTGGCGCTGGTGGCCGATTGTCCCTGACCGCCGCCGCTCGATCCAGTGCCGCCGCCCGGCCGCGCCGCCCGGTTGAGCTGCTGGATCTGGGCCGGGGTCAGCGGGGCCGGTGGCGTGGGCGGCGCGCCGGGGGTGATGAGGCTGGCGAAGCCGGCGCGGCTGATCTCGACCGTGCCGGCCGGGGTGGTGACCGCGATCGCGCCGTTGCGGGCGCCGCCATTGTTGTCGCTGCCGGGGCCGAGCAGGGCGACCAGGGTCGAGCCCGGTCCGACCACGCCGCCGACGATGGTGCCGCGGATGCCGATCGAGCCTTCCGGGATGCGGATGGTGACGTTTTCCGGGTGGGCGGCGGCGATCTGGCCGCTGACGAAGCGGAAGCTGCCCTGTTCGACGTTGAAGTCGATCTTGCCGTCGGCGCTGGCCGGGTCGAAGCTCAGCGCGTCGATGGTCATCCGCGCGTTTTCGCCGATCGAGAACACCGTCTGGTCGACCAGCAGCACCTGCAACCCGCCGCCCGGCCCGGTGGCGATCAGGTCGCCCTGATAGATCGGCTCGCCGCTGCCGATGCGGTGGCCGATGGCGCGGTTGCCGGCGTCGAAGCTGGCGGCGGCCAACTGCACCTCGCCATGCACCCCCCCGGCCGAGCCGATCTGGACGCCGGCGCCGGCGGCGATCTGGGCCTGGGCCGGGGCCAGCGACGCGGCCAGCGCGGTCAGGGCGGCGGTGGTGGCGAACAGGGAACGGGGCGCCATGATCAGAACTCCCACCGCTTCGACAGCAAGGCCTGGGTCCGGATGTTGGTGTAGGTGTAGTTGGTCAGGGTCGATTGCATGTGGTAGTGCTCGGCGCTGACCGAGGCGACCATGTCGCTGACCTGCTCGGGCGCCTCGACGCCGAACAGGCCGGCGACGGTGCCGAGCGGCACGCCGTAGGTCAGGGTGACCCGGCTGTCGTTGTCGCGGCGGGGCTGGGTGCTGAAGGTCGGATTGGGGGCGTGGTAGGCGGCGGCGCCCAGTTCGCCGGTCAGCGCCACGAACTGCCCCGCCCCCAGCAACCAGGTGTCGCCCAGCCGCACCGCGCGGCGGGTGTTGGACATGTATTCGGTGGCGGCGTTGCGGCGGCTGGCCCCCAGGCTCAGCGCGACGGTGTGCGCCGGGGTCGGGTGCCACTGCACGCCCCCCCACATCGTGGCGAGGATGCCGCTGCTGTCGGTGGCGGTCCGGTCGGCGTAGATGTCGTGGAACACCTGCTTTTCGACCCGCAGGCTGCTGATCGCCTCCCAGCCCTCGGCGAGGCGGTAGCTGAGATTGCCGGTGACGCCGTAATCGCTGAGATAATAATCGTCGTTCATCGCCATGCTGGCCCAGATCAGCCCGACCTGGGCCTTGACCGGGCCGTCGGTATAGCGCAGGCCGCCGGTGGCGCCGCCGCTGACGGTGTTGTAGACCTGCAACGCCGACTGACGGTCGCCCATCACCGCCAGGCTGCCATACAGCGACAGCCGGGGGTCGGTGCCGAGATCATAGTCGAAATCATAGGCGGTCTGGGCCAGCTTGCCCCAGTCGCTGCGTTTCTGCGCGCTGCCCTCCAGGGTGAAGCTCAGGTCGTTGATCAGGATGTTGCCCGAGGTCGGGCTGGCATTGCGGTTGTCGTCGTAATGGCCGCCCAGGGTCAGGGTGACGCTCTGGTGCAGCCGCTTGGTGCGGCGGTCGAGTTCCTCCAGCGCCTGGGTGCGTTCGCGGCGCAGGTCCGGGCTCAACTGCGCCGGATCGATCGCCTCCAGCTCGCTTTGGGCGGTGACCTTGTCGTCGAGGCGGAGCAGGACCAGCGCGTGCACCAGCCGGATCTCGGCCGCCTCGGGATGGAGCAGCAGCAGCCGTTCCAGCGCCGTTGCGGCCCCGAGCAGGTTGCCGCGCCGGATCTGCTGGCGGGCCCAGGCGGCGTTGATCGCCGGATCGTCGGGATGCTGGCGGACCTGCTCCCAGCTGACCTCTTCCCCGCCGCCGGACAGCGCATCCTGCATCGCGGCGCGGGCGGCGGCCTCGTTGGCCTGGATCTGCTCCTGCACCCGCTGTTCGCTCTCGCGGACCTGTTCCGGTCCGGCCGGTTGCGCTCCGGCGGGCAGGCCCGCCGCCAGGGTGGACGCCAGCACCAGCGCCGCCACCGCCCGGTTCCCCCCCGCCCGAGGCAACCGTGTTCCGCTCCGCCGCATCACGTCCGTTCACTCCCCCGTCACGTCCGCCCCGGCGTGACCCGCCGGTCCGCCCCCCGACCGGTCAGGTCGCCGTTTTTCGAGCGTAACTATCATCGATCCGCGCGCAAAAACGAAGCGGCGATTTCCACCGGGCCTGGGCAAAAGACGCACAAAATGTGTCGCGCGGGCGGGGGATGCGGGCGGGCCTCTCCTTTTGATGGTGCTTGTCCGGCGCGGGGTAAGGTCTTGGACGCGCCCCGCCGGGCGGGGTGGGCGCTCGTTTCTATGCTGTGACGACGTTGCGGCGGCGGCGGCGGGTTCCCGCCCCCGCGTGGCGACGTCGTCAATTTTAGCTTTATTTTCAACAAGACGGGCCGGCCCCGCATCGATCGGAGCCGGCCCGGGGGGGGCCTAGCTTTCCGCCACCACCAGATTGCGCAACAGGCCGATCCGCTCGATCTCGACCTCGCACAGGTCGCCCGGCTTCATGAACAGCGGCGGGGTACGGGCGACGCCGACCCCGGGCGGGGTGCCGGTGACGATCAGGTCGCCGGGGGCGAGGGTCATCACCTCGCTGATCCGCTCGATCAGGGTGGCGAGGTCGAAGATCATGTCGTCGGTGTTGGCTTCCTGCACCACCGCCCCGCCCAGCCGGGTGCGGATGCGCAGCCCGGCGCCGCCCGGCGGCAGCATGTCGGCGGTGACCAGCCACGGGCCGAACCCGCCGGTGGCGTCGAAATTCTTGCCCATGGTCCATTGCGACGCCTTGGCCTGATAGTCGCGCACCGAGGCATCGTTGAAGATCGAATAGGCGACGACGTGGTCGAGGGCGCGGTCGCGCGGGATGTGGCGGCCGCCCCGGCCGATCACCGCCACCAGTTCGCCTTCGTAATCGAGCTGGATCGAGGCCCGGGGCCGCACCAGCGCCGCCCCGGCCCCGACCAGGGTCGAGGGGAAGCGGACGAACAGGGTGGGGTAGTCGGGCGGCTGGCGCCCGGTCTCGCGGGCATGGTCGGCGTAATTGAGCCCGACACAGAGGATCTTGCCCGGCCGGCGCAGCGGCGGGGCCAGGGTGACGGTGTCGAGGTCGATCCGCGCCGCCGTCGCGGCGGCGTCGGCGATCTCGCCGAGGTCGGCCTCGCCCTGGATCAGGTCGTCGAGCGAGCCGGGATAGGCGGGGTCGTCCTCGCCCCAGCCGTGGAAATCGGTGCCGTCGCGGGTCACCGCCAGTCCGGAGCGGCCGTCGGCGTCGAGGAAGGTGGCGAAACGCATCGTCGGGAATCTCCTTTGGGCGGG
>JBDLVO010000347.1:0-8067 GCA_039804805.1 Pseudomonadota bacterium | reverse complement strand
CACCCACGATCTGCTGCCCGAGGAAAGCCGCGCCCACCGCCGGGTCGAGGCCACCGCCGCCCAGGTCGCCGGCTGCTACGGCTTCGGCGAGATCATCACCCCGATCTTCGAATTCACCGAGGTGTTCGCCCGCACCCTGGGCGACACCTCCGACGTCGTCACCAAGGAGATGTACACCTTCACCGACCGCTCGGGCGATTCGCTGACCCTGCGGCCGGAAGGCACCGCCGGGGTCGCCCGCGCCTTCATCTCCAACGGTCTGGCCCAGTCGCTGCCGCTCAAGCTGTTCTATCGCGGCCCGATGTTCCGCCACGAACGCCCGCAGAAGGGGCGGCTGCGTCAGTTCCATCAGGTCGGGGTCGAGCTGCTCGGGGTCGAGACGCCGCTGGCCGACGTCGAGGTGATCGCCCTGGCCGCCCGCCTGCTCGACGCGCTGGGGCTGGGCGGGCAGGTCACCCTCGAACTCAACAGCCTGGGCGACGCCGCCAGCCGCGCCGCCTATCGCGAGGCGCTGACCGCCTATCTGTCGCGCTATCGCGCCGATCTGTCCGAGGACAGCCGGCTGCGGCTGGAGCGCAATCCGCTGCGGGTGCTCGATTCGAAGGACGAGGGCGACCGCCGCATCGTCGCCGATGCCCCGCCGATCGCCGCCTCGCTGACCCCCGAGGCCGCCGGCTTCTTCGCCGACGTCACCGGCGGGCTCGACGAGTTGGGCATCCCGTTCGTGGTCAATCCCCGGCTGGTGCGCGGGCTCGATTACTACAGCCACACCGCGTTCGAGTTCACCACCACCGCGCTGGGCGCCCAGGGCACGGTGCTGGCCGGTGGCCGCTATGACGAGCTGATCGCCCAGATGGGCGGGCCGCGCACCCCGGGCATCGGCTGGGCCGCCGGGGTCGAACGGCTGGCGATGCTGACCGGCGCCGCGCCGGTCCCGGCCCGGCCGGTGGCGGTGGTGCCGATGGGCGACCCGCTGGCGGCGCTGGCGCTGGCGGAAAAACTGCGCCGCGCCGGGATCGTCGCCGAGATGGGCTTCTCCGGCAACCTCAAGAAGCGGATGGCCCGCGCGGTCAAGCTCAACGCCCGCTACGCGGTGATCCTGGGCGAGGACGAGGCGGCGCGCGGGGCGGTGACCCTGCGCGATCTCGACGACAACAGCCAGCAGGAGGTGGCGCTGGCCGGGCTGGTGCCCCATCTCGCCGCCCTGCTCGGCGGGGAGCGCGCCGGGTGAGCGCCACGCCCCAACGGCTGATGGTGGTCGGGGTCAACCATCGCTCCGCCTCGCTCGGCCTGCGCGACGTGCTCTATATCGACGACGCGGCGGCGCCGTCCTTCCTGATCGGCCTGCGCGAGGCCGGTCTGGCCGAGGCGATGGTGCTGTCGACCTGCGACCGGGTCGAGGTGTGGTGCGCCGTCGCCGATCCCGCCCTGGCCACCCACGCCGTCAGCGCCGCCTTCGCCGCCAAGGCCGGGCTGACCAGCGACGGGTTGCAGGCCCATCTCTACAATCTGAACGGGGCCGACGCGGTGCGGCATGGCTTCGGCGTGGTCGCCGCGCTCGATTCGCTGGTGATCGGCGAGCCGCATGTCGCCGGCCAGGTCAAGGCCGCCTACCGCCTCGCCCGCGACGCCGACACCGTCGGCGGCGTGCTCGACCAGTTCATCCAGGCCGCCTTCGCGGTGGCCAAGCGGGTGCGCAGCGAAACCGCGGTCGGCGAGGGCCCGGTCAGCATCGCCGCCGCCGCGGTCCAGGTCGCGCGCGACCTGCATGGCGACCTCGCCACCTGTCGCGCCTTGGTGATCGGCACCGGCGACATGGGCGGGCTGGTGGCGGAAAGCCTGCTGGCCGCCGGTCTGACCGACATGCTGGTCACCGCGCCGCGGGATTCGCGGGCGGAATCGCTGGCTCATTCGCTCGGCTGTCACGTCCTGCCGTTCGACGATCTGCGCGAGGCGCTGGCCGGGGCCGACGTGGTGCTGACCTGCGTCGGCGGCCGCAATCCGGTGGTCAGCGCCGAGGCGGTGGCCCAGGCCTTGCGCAAGCGGCGGCGCCAGCCCATCTTCCTGGTCGATGCGGGCATTCCCGGCGATGTCGAGACCGCGGTCAACCGGATCGAGAGCGCCTTCCTCTACGATCTGGCCGACCTCGAAAAGGTCGCGCTCGAAGGCCGCGCCACCCGCGAGCATGCCGCCCGCGCCGCCCGCGCCATCGTCGAGGCCGAGGTGTCCCATTTCCTGCGCGGCCGCGCCGCCCGGGCCGCCGTGCCGGCGCTGGTGGCGTTGCGCGAGCAGTTCGAGGCGACCCGGGCCGGGGTGCTGGCCGAGATCGGCTCCGACGTCGATCCGGCCGAGGCGACCCGGCTGCTGATCAATCGCCTGCTGCACGTCCCCACCGAGACGATGAAGTCGATCGCCGCCCAGGGCGAGGAGTGGAAGGCGATGGAGGCCACCCTGCGCAAGCTGTTCCACCTCGAAGAGTAGCCGGCGCGCTCGCCCTCGACGGGTTCCAAGGGCCTCGCGGCCCTTGGCGGGTGGGGGCGGAGCCCACGTTTTTTTGTTTCCACACCGCCTTCTGGACGTTCTCCGATGAGTCTCGACGCCCACTTCGACAAGGTTCTCTACCGCCATGACGAGTTGCGAGCCCAGCTCGCCGCGGGGGAGGGGTTGGATTCGGCGGCGATTCCCCGGCTGTCGCGCGAACTGGCCGAGCTTGATCCGGTGGTCGAGGCGATCCAGGCCTTCCGCCGGGGCCGCGACGAAATGGCCGAAGCGGCCCTGATGATGCAGGACCCCGCCGCCGACCCCGAGATGCGGGCCTTGGCCGAGGAGGAATTCTTCGCCCTCAAGGAACAGGTGCCCGGGCTCGAGCGGGCGGTGCAGATCCTGCTGCTGCCCAAGGACGAGGCCGACGAAAAGAACGCGATCCTCGAGGTCCGCGCCGGCACCGGCGGCGACGAGGCGGCGCTGTTCGCCGCCGAGCTGTTTAGGATGTACGAACGCTATGCCGGCCTGCGCGGCTGGCGGTTCGAGGTGATCGACGCCAGCGACACCGGCATCGGCGGGATTAAGGAAGCCAGCGCCAAGATCACCGGGCGCGGCGTGTTCGCCCGCCTCAAGTTCGAATCCGGGGTGCACCGGGTCCAGCGCGTTCCCGCCACCGAGGCCTCGGGCCGGATCCACACCTCGGCCGCCACCGTCGCGGTGCTGCCCGAGGCGGAGGAGGTCGACATCCAGATCGACGACAAGGATCTGCGCATCGACGTCTACCGCTCGCAGGGCTCGGGCGGACAGAGCGTCAACACCACCGATTCGGCGGTGCGGGTCACCCACCTGCCCAGCGGCCTCGCCGTCGCCTGCCAGCAGGAAAAGAGCCAGCACAAGAACAAGGCGATCGCGATGACCCTGCTGCGCGCCCGCCTCTACGAGCGCGAGCGCAGCGCCCGCGCCGCCGAGCGCGCCGCCAACCGCAAGAGCCAGGTCGGCTCGGGCGACCGCTCCGAGCGGATCCGCACCTACAATTTCCCTCAGGGCCGGGTCACCGACCATCGCATCAACCTGACCCTCTACAAGATCGACGCGGTGATGGCCGGCGACGCCCTCGACGAGGTGATCGAGGCGCTGATCGCCACCGATCAGGCCGAACGTCTGGCCGAGATGGGGGCGGAATGACCGCCGCGCTCGGCCAGGTGCTGCGTGCCGCCGGCGAGCGGCTGGCCCGGGCCGGGATCGACAGCCCGGCGCTCGATGCCCGGCTGCTGCTGGCCGAGGCGACCGGGATGGCCCCGCCCGCTTTGGCGCTGCACGCCGCCGATCCGCTCGACCCGCTGGCGGCCGACCGCTTCGCGGCGATGGTCGAGCGGCGCGAACGGCGCGAGCCGGTGGCCTATATCCTCGGCCGGCGCGGCTTCTGGAGCCTCGATCTGCGGGTCACCCCCGCCACCCTCGATCCCCGCCCCGACAGCGAGACGGTGATCGAGGCGGTGCTGGCGGCGCTGCCCACCCTGGGGTCGCCGTTGCGCCTGCTCGATTTCGGCACCGGCAGCGGCTGCCTGCTGCTGGCGCTGCTGGCCGAGCTGCCGGAAGCGCGCGGCCTCGGCATCGACCGCAGCCCGGCGGCGCTGGCGGTGGCCCGGGCCAACGCCACGGCCTGCGGGCTGGCCGGGCGGGCCGCGTTCCACCTCGGCGACTGGGGCGAGGGGCTCGACGGCGCCTTCGACGTGATCGTCGCCAACCCGCCCTATATCCCGAGCGGGGAAATCGACCGGCTCGAACCCGAGGTGGCCCACTTCGAGCCGCGCGGCGCGCTCGATGGCGGGGCCGACGGGCTCGATTGCTACCGCCGCCTCGCCCCCGATTGCGCCCGCCTGCTGGCGCCCGGCGCCCTGGCCGCGTTCGAGGTCGGCCACGATCAGGCGGCGGCGGTCACCGCGTTGTGCGCGGCGGCCGGTCTGACCCCGCTCGAGACCCGGCGCGACCTCGGCGGGCTCGAACGCTGCGTGCTGGTCCGCCGGCCGGCGGGGTGAAAAAAACAGTTGGAAAGAACCGGTAGGCCGACTAGGGTGGCGCCCACGCGCGCCAGCGGCGTCGGAGCCGGCAACGACCCCTCGAGGGGGTCAGGGCTCGACCGGGCGCGGCGAACTCCCCCATAGCCGCCCACCCCCCGAGCGGATGCGGACAGGCCGGGCCGAATACTTCGGCGGAATGGATGTGAACAGACTCATGATGAACATGAAGACAGGTCCCGTCACCCCCAAGCAACGTTCGCGCGGCCGTGGGCCCAACGGGGGCAAGAAGCACAGCGGCGGCGGCGGCGGTGGCGGCGGCGGCATCCCGGGGCGCAACCATGTGTTCGACAGCAATGGCCCCGACGGCCGCATTCGCGGCAACGCCCATCAGGTGCTGGAGAAGTACCTCGCCTTGGCCCGCGACGCCTCGTCGCAGGGCGATCGCGTCGCCGCCGAGAACTTCTATCAGCATGCCGAGCATTACTTCCGGCTGATCAACGCCCAGAACCAGAACAACGGCCGGCCGCGTCAGGCCCTGCCGACCCCGGCCGAGGATCAGATGCTGTCCGAGGACGAGGGCGAGGACGGCTACGAAGGCGAGGGCGAGGCCATCGCCGAGGGGGCCGAGGCCGAGGCCGTCAGCCCCGGCTCCGACGCCGCCTGAGCCAAGGACCGCGCTGGAGCCGGACCAACGGCTCCAGCGTCGGAGAGCGATCCGCGCCTCCGGGCGGGGTCAGGCGTCGGCGTCGCCGTCGGCGGCGGGCAGGGTGAACGAGAACACCGAGCCCGCGCCCGGATTCGATTCGACCCAGATCCGCCCGCCGAGCTGTTCGACGATCCGCTTGCAGATCGCGAGGCCGATCCCGGTGCCCTCGTAGCGGTCCTGCGGGTGCAGCCGCTGGAAGATGCGGAAGATCTGCTCGTAATAATCCGCTTCGATGCCGATGCCGTTGTCGACGACGTCGATCCGCCAGTCGTGGTCGAGCCGGCGGCAGACGACACGGATGCGCGGCGCCCGGTCGGGGGCGCGGTATTTGAGGGCATTGCCGATCAGGTTCTGCAACAGCCGGGCGATCTGGTCGGTCTCGCCCCACACCAGCGGGTCGGCGGCGGCGCTTTCCACCGTCACCTCGGCGCCCTGCTGGGCGATCGCCGGGCCGAGCACCCGCACCGCCTGGTCGATCGCCGGCCGCAGCGGGGTGGGGGCGGGCGGGCCGCCGCGCCGGCCGGTGCGGGCATAATCCAGCAGGTCGAGCACCAGCCGGTCCATCCGCTGCGCCCCGTCGCGGGCGAAGGTGAGGAACTCGCGCCCATCCGCGTCGAACAGGGCGGCGTAGCGCCGCTCGATCAGGGCCAGATAGGTGCTGATCATCCGCAGCGGCTCGCGCAGATCGTGGCTGGCGACATAGGCGAATTGTTCGAGTTCGGCGTTGGAGCGCTGGGTCTCGGCGATCGAGCGTTCCAACTGGGCCTGGGCCTCGGTCTGTTCGGTGATGTCGCGCGAGAACACCGCCACCCGGGTGACCCGGCCGGCGGCATCGGTCACCGGATGGATCGCGTTGTCGAACACCCGGCCGTTGCGGCGATCGACGATCCGGCCCGGCTGGCCGCTCTCGATCACCCCGCGCACCGCCTCGCGCCGCCACGCCGTCACCTCGGACGGGAACAGCGCCCACAGGTTGGCGCCGACCATCGCCTCCACCGGCCGGCCCAGCCGTTCCCCCAGCACCGCGTTGCAGGCGAGCAGGGTGCCGTCGAGCGCGACCAGCATGGTGGCGTCGGACGAGCAATTGACCAGGGCCTGGATCAGGGCCTGGCTGTCGCGCAGGCTGGCCTCGGCCCGCTTGCGGTCCTCGATCAGGCGGAGCGTGCCCTCGCTGCCGCAGAAGCGGCCCTCGTCGTCGTGGCGCAGGCGGGCGCTGGCCGACATCCACACCATCCCGCCATCCCGGCGCCGCAGTTGGAACTCGAAATCGGTGACCGAACCGCCCTGGCGCCGCATCGTCTCCAGCACCTGCATCCGCACGCCGGGATCGGGCAGCACCCGCGCGGTCGGCTGGCCGAGCAGATCGTCGGCGTGGTGGCCCAGCACCGTCTCGACCGAGCGCGACAGCATCAGCAGCCGCCCCTCGGCGTCGGTGCGGTAGAACACGTCGGTCATGTTGTCGAGGATCGCCCGCAGGTCGGCCTCGGAGCGGCGCAGGTCCTCGCTGACCCGCGACAGCTCGCTGATGTCGGTGATGGCGCCCACCACCCCGGCGAGTTGGCCGGCGCTGTCGCGGAAGCGCAGCTTGCGCATCATCACCCGCCGCCCCACTCCGTCGGCATAGCGCAGGGTGGTGTCGTAGCAGCAGGGGGAATCGGTTTCGAGCGCCAGCCGGTCGGCGGCGATGTGGCGCCGTGCCCGCTCGTCCGGGGTCAGGTCGAGGCTGGTCTGGCCGATCAGTTGGGTGCGGCTCCAGCCGAACGCCTGCTCGAACGCCCGGTTGACCGCGAGGAAATGGCCCTCCAGCCCCTTGGCGAACACCGGGTTGGGCAAGGCGTCGATCAGGGCGTCGCGCAACAGGATCTGGTCGCGGGCGCGGCGGTCGGCTTGTTCCGCCTCGACCGCGCGGCGATGCAGCGCCTCGGTCTGGCGCGCCACCTCCGCCGCCAGCGTCGCCGCGGTGATCGCCCCCTCGCGCCGGACCAGCGCGACCGCGATCAGCAGCGGGCACAGCGCCGACACCAGCACGTTGAGCGCCTGGGCGCCGCCCAGTTCGGGGAAATCGACCTCCGGCACCGGGCTGGTGGCGGCGAACAGGCCGCGCACCACCAATTCGCCGGCCCAGACGGCGAAGGTTGCCGCCAGCAGCCCGGTGGTCACCGTCGGCGCGCGCCGGGTGGCGGCGGCCAGCAGCAGGGCGGCATGGGCCAGCAGCGGCACCCGCGCCAGCGACACCAGGGTCAGGCGGGCGGCGGTGGACTCGTCGAACGCCAGCAGGGGGATGGCGGCGGCGGTCACCGCCAGCCCGAGCGGCAGCCAGCGGCGGCGGCCGCGCCAGGGGCGGTCGGTCAGGGCGCAGGCGCCGGCCTGGATCGCCAGCGCCGAGGCCACCACCAGGGCGTCGCCGACCACCAGCCCGGGCAGGGCCGGCCCGGCCGGTGCGGCCAGGATCAGCAGCAATCCGGCGCCGTAGCTGGCGGTGGCCAGGGTGAAGGGCAGCCAGGCGCGGTCGCCGCGCCGGGTCCCGCCCGCCACCGCGATCACCAGCGCCGAGGCCAGCGACAGGATCGCGGCCGAACAGGCCAGAGTCCCGATGTCCAGTCGCACCATGGGGTGTGTTCTCTTCGCTCGCTCAGGCCGGGAAAGGCCATGACCCAGCAAGTATGGGGACGCCGCCCTCCGGGTTCCAGGTGATAACGCGGCCACTTCGCCGGCGGGCGGCTCAGGGCGGCAGGGTCAGGGTCTCGGTCGCGCCGGGGCCGGGCGCACCGGGGCCGGGCGCACCGGGGCCGGGGGCGGCGACGCGGCGCGAGCCGGCCAGCAGTCGGGCATAGGCGGCGGGGTCGCCCAGCAGGC
>JBDLVO010000346.1:0-8008 GCA_039804805.1 Pseudomonadota bacterium | reverse complement strand
CATCGCCATCGACGATTTCGGCGCCCGCCATTCCAATTTCGACCGGCTGTGGATGCTCAATCCCGACGTGGTCAAGCTCGACCGCACCCTGATCGTCCAGGCCACCGCCAATCCCCAGGCCCGCCGCGTGCTGCCCCGCCTGATCGAGATCATCCACGAACTGGGCGCCGAGGTGGTGTGCGAGGGCATCGAGACCGCCGAGCAGCATGCCATCGCCCTCGATTCCGGCGCCGATTTGTTGCAGGGTTTCCTGCTGGCACCGCCGGCCGAACGGCTGCTTCTGACCAGCCCGGCCTGAACCCGGGGGCGCGGAAAAGACTGGTAAATAATCTATAAATCTAGTATTCTTATTCTTTACCCGTGGCGTCGGGAGGGTCGGAACGTGGACGCAGGCTGGAACGGCGATGACTTGCTGGACGAGGATCCGGCGCGGATCGGGGCGCTGTTCGCCGAACTGCGCGCCGCGGCGACGCGCGGCCGCGACGGCGCCCGGCCGGCCTGCCTGCTGGCGCTCGACCTCGATTGCTTCCGCCATCATTGCGAACGCTACGGCGACGCGGCGGCCGGCTCGGCGCTGTGCCGGTTCGCCGAGATCCTGGCCCGGGGCCTGCCGCCATCCACCCCGGCCGCCCGGGTCGGCAGCGACAAGTTCGTCGCCCTGCTGGCCGACACCCCGCTGTCGGCCAGCCTGTGCCTGGCCGAGCGGGTGCGCGCCGCCCAGGCCGAGGCGGCGGCGCCGGACCTGCCCGACCTGACCGTCAGCATCGGCCTGGCCGACGCGATCGGCCTGCATGGCGAGAGCGCCGCCGCCGCGCTCGACCGCGCCGGCGCCGCCCTGTTGCGGGCCAAGCGCGAGGGACGCAACCGCACCAAGGTTGCGCCGCCGCCCCGGCCCCATCCGTCCGGGGCGGGAGGGCCGGGATGAACGCCTCGTCGCCCCCGACCGCCGCGGCGCCGTCGTTCGAGACCCTGCTGAAGACCGATACCCGCCTGCGCGCCTTCAACGAGACGGTGCCGGCCGGGATCCTGATCGTCGGGGTGATGGACGGGCGGGTGCTCTATTCCAACCGATTCTTCAATCAGACCCTCGGCCTCGCCGCCGGCGGCATCCTCGGCCATGGCTGGCGCGACCTGTTCGTCGATCAGGACGAGCGCGAACGGATGCTGGCCCGCTTCGTCGAGGAGGGCGAGGTGCGCGATTTCGAACTGCGGCTGCGCCGGCCCGACGGCAGCGTGGTGTGGGGGCTGGCCTCGCTGTCGGAAATCCCGATCCAGGGCGAGGACCTGCTGCTGTTCGCCTTTGTCGACATCACCGCCCTCAAGCAGGCCGAGGCGGAGATCCGTCGTCTCGCCAATCACGATGCCCTGACCGGGCTGTCGACCCTGCGCCATTTCCGCGATCTGGTCGAACATGCGCTGGCCCGGGCCCGGCGCGACGGCTCGCAACTGGCGATCCTGTTCGTCGATCTCGACCATTTCAAGCCGGTCAACGACACCCACGGCCACGATGCCGGCGACGCGGTGCTGCGCGAGGTGGCGCGGCGGCTGCTGGCCTGCGTCCGCGCCAGCGACGTGGTCGGGCGGATCGGCGGCGACGAATTCGTCGTGCTGGCCGAAACCGTCTGCCCCGCTTTGGCGGAACGGATCGCCGAGCGGATCGTCGAGGCGCTGGCCCAGCCGGTTTGCCTCGGCCCGCTGGCGATCGGGATCGGCGCCAGCGTCGGCCTGGCTTTCTACCCCCATCACGGCGAGGAGATCGAAAGCCTGCTGAAGGCGGCCGACGCGGCGATGTACCGGGTCAAGAAATCGACCCGCGGCGGAGTCGCCCTCGCCGGCTGACCCGGCGCGAGGCGCGACAGCCGAGATCGGAGCGCCGGCCGGGCGATGTGACAGCCGACTACCGTCTGCTCCGGCGAAGGCGGTTCCCGATCGAGGAACCCCAACCGATTGCTGCGCTGTTCGATCCAAAAATCGAGATGGATTGGTATGACGGACCTCCGCCTCGGGCTCCAACAGAAACCCGACGGCGGGATCGAACCAGCCGGGCCAATGGTCGGCGATAAAGGGCGTGGTCAGCCGCAGATAGACCTCTCCCGCACCGAACACCAACGCGATCCCGGCGACCAGCCCCCCGAGATTGATGCCGAGGAGGACCAGCAGGGAGCGCAACCGTGCCAGATGGACCGCGCCACCAGGGGAACCGGCATCGACGTGGGAACGCCCATTGACGCAAGGATCGCTGTTGTCCGAACTGGAAAATAGAGCGCTCGTCCCCAGTGGAAATAACGGCCCGCGCCGGAATCAATAACATCGGCATGCGGGCTGTGCGGCGGCCCGAGGCGGCGGCCATCTGCGCGTGGCGAGGGCTCCTCCGCTCCGGGACAGCCATCGGAAGGTCGGGCAAAGTCACGCTTGTCTCACCGGCGGCTGTGAGCGAAAAAATTAAGCTTCCATCTCTTGGCAAGATGACGGGGGTCACTTTCGGCAACAGGGCGACACCTGTCGACCGACCGCTCGGAGGCGAACCGGCGACGCCCCGCCGGACCGGATATTCCGGGTCGGCACCGCTCGGGGAGCAATCGTAATAGACGATCGACCGGACGTCTCGGGAACATTACCTAGTGCCAAAGCCGCCGGCCGGCGCTATATAGGCCGGCGAGCAAAATTCAGGACCATCGTCGATGTGCGGATTAGCGGGGCTGGTGCTTCTTCCCGGCGCGGTGGTGGACCCACCGCTTGAGCCCCGGGTCCGGGCGATGATCGCACCGATCGCACATCGCGGCCCCGATGGCGAGGGCGTGTGGGTCGATGCCGAGGCGGGGGTCGGCCTCGGCCATCGCCGGCTGTCGATTCTCGATCTGTCGCCGGCCGGGGCCCAGCCGATGGCTTCCGCCACCGGCCGGTTCGTCATCGCCTATAACGGCGAGGTGTTCAACCACGCCGAGCTGCGGCGCGAGCTGGAGGCGGCCGGCGCCCGCTTTCGCGGCCATTCCGACACCGAGGTGATCCTCGCCGCCTGCGAACATTGGGGGCTCGACGCCACCCTGCCCCGCCTGATCGGCATGTTCGCCCTGGCGCTGTGGGACCGCACCGGGCGCAGCCTGACCCTGGTGCGCGACCGGATGGGGGTCAAGCCGCTCTATTGGGGCCGGGTCGGGACGGCGATCGCCTTCGGCTCCGAACTGAAGGCGTTGCGCGCCCTGCCCGAATGGCGGGGCGAGATCGACCGCGACGCGCTGACCACCTATCTGCGTTATTGCTACGTCCCGGCGCCGCATTCGATCTATCGCGGCATCCGCAAGCTCGAACCGGGCTGCCTGGTGACCGTCGCCGCCGATGGCAGCCTGAGCGAGCGCCGCTATTGGGACACAAGGGTGCTGTTGGCGGGTTCGACCCGTCGCCCCGCCACCCTGTCCGACGCCGAGGCGACCGACCGGCTCGATGCCCTGCTGCGCGACGCGGTGGCGCGGCGAATGGTCGCCGACGTCCCGGTCGGCGCCTTTCTGTCTGGCGGGATCGATTCCTCGGTGGTGGTGGCGCAGATGCAGGCGGTCAGCGATCGCCCGGTCCACACCTTCTCGATCGGCTTCGACGAGGCCGAGTACAACGAGGCGGATCACGCCGCCGCGGTGGCCCGCCATCTCGGCACCCACCACACCGAGTTGATCGTCACCCCGGCCGAGGCGCGCGAGGTGATCCCCGAACTGCCGCGCTGGTATGACGAGCCGTTCGGGGATTCCTCGCAGATCCCCACCCTGCTGGTCAGCCGGCTGGCACGGAGCGGGGTCACCGTCGCCCTCAGTGGCGACGGCGGCGACGAGTTGTTCGCCGGCTACACCCGCTATTTCGTCGCCAACCGGCTGTGCCAGCCGTTGGGGCGCCGCACCGCCTGGCTGCGGCCGCTGGCGCGGCGGGCGATCGGCACGCTAACCCCGCGCCAGTGGGACATCCTGGCCCGGCTGGTGCCGGGACGCTGGCGGCCGCCCCATTTCGGCAACCGGCTCTACAAGCTGCGCGAGGCGATCACGGCGCGGGGGCCGAACGAGTTCTACCGTCCGCTGCTGACCCATTGGAGCCGGCCGGAGGATCTGGTGCCGGGCGGACACGAGCCTCGCCATCTGCTCGATGACGTCGATCTCGCCCGCGAAGTGCCCGATCCGGTCGAACGGATGCAGTTGATCGACATGCTGACCTATCTGCCCGACGACATCCTGACCAAGGTCGACCGGGCCAGCATGGCGGTCGGCCTGGAGGCGCGGGTGCCGCTGCTCGACCATCGCCTGGTCGAATTCGCCTGTTCGCTGGCGCCTGATCAGCGGATCCGCGACGGCCAGGGCAAATGGCTGCTGCGCCAAGTGCTGTACCGTTACGTTCCCCCCGCCCTGATCGATCGTCCCAAGATGGGCTTCGGGGTGCCGATCGGCCTGTGGCTGCGCGGGCCGTTGCGCGACTGGGCCGAACATCTGCTCGATCCGGCGCGGCTGGCGGCGGACGATCTGTTCGATCCCGCTCCGATCCGCCAGATGTGGCAGGCTCACCTTGAGGGGCCGGACAATTGGCAATATCCGCTGTGGGACGTGTTGATGGTGCAGGCGTGGCGGGAAGAAAACCGGGCATGAGCGGCGCCATGGAGACGACGGGGAGCAGGATGGGCCTGGCTGGTTTTCTGGGCGGATTGTGGTTCCGTCGCGAATTGCTCGGGATGATGGTTCGGCGGGATCTGCGCAACCGCCATGCCGGCCAGGCGATCGGCATGGTGTGGGCATTCGGGCAGCCGGTGCTGCTGATGATGTTCTATACCCTGCTGTTCGCCTATGTGTTTCCGGCGCGATTCGCCGATGGCGGCGGGACGTCCGATTATTCGCTCAATATCCTGGCCGGGCTGGTGTCGTGGCTGGCGTTCCAGGATCTGCTCGGGCGGGCCCCGTCGATCCTGGTGGCCGAGGCCAATCTGGTGAAGCAGATCATCTTTCCCACCGAGGTCTTGCCGGTCAAAACCGCGCTCGCCTCGCTGCTGCCTTATGCCGGGGCACTTGGTTTTACCCTGGCGGCGGCGGTCTGGCAGGGGCGGCTGGACTGGACGGCGCTGCTGGTGCCGTGGCTGATCCTGTGTCAGGCGATGGCGATGATCGGCTGCGCCCTGCTGCTGGGCGCGGTCGGGGCGTTCTTTCGCGATCTGCGCGAGTTCGTCCAGTTGTTCTGCACCCTCAATCTGTTTGCCCAGCCGATTCTTTACGATCCGCACCGGCTGCCCGACTGGCTGTCGACCCTGCTGGCGGTCAACCCGTTCAGCCATCTGGTGTGGTGCTGGCAGGACGCGCTCAACAACGGCGCCATCCTCCATGGCTGGGCCTGGGTCGCGTTGCCGCTGGAAAGTCTGGCCGTGCTGGGGCTGGGGATCTGGGCCTTCCGTCACCTGCGCCACTTCTTCGGAGACGTGCTGTGAGCGCAAACGATATCGCTCTGCACACTCGGGGGCTGTGCAAGGTCTTCAAGTGCTATCAGAGCGCGCTGGATCCCGCGATCGAGGCGCTGACCGGACGGCGGCGCCATCGCGAACGGGTGGTGCTCGACGGCGTCGACCTGACCATCCATCGCGGCGAGGTGGTCGCCATCCTCGGCCGCAATGGTGCCGGAAAGAGCACTCTGCTCAAGATCCTCGCCGGAACGCTGGAAGCGAGCGGCGGTACCATCGATATCGATGGTCGTGTTACCGCCATTCTGGAACTGGGGTCGGGATTTCACCCCAACAGCAGCGGTCGCGAGAACATTCTCATGGGGGGGATGTGCCTGGGGATGAGCCGGCGCGAGGTCGAGAGCAAGATCGAGTCGATCATCGCCTTCGCCGAACTGGCCGCGGTGATCGACCAGCCGTTCCGGACCTATTCGAGTGGCATGCAGGCGCGCCTCACCTTTGCCACCGCGATCAGCATCGATCCCGACATCCTGATCATCGACGAGGCGCTATCGGTTGGCGATGGCCGTTTTCAGCTCAAATGTTTCGACGCCATGCGCGGCCTGATCAGCCGCGGAAAAACGATCCTGTTCGTCTCCCATGACGTCAATGCCGTCGCCGCGCTCTGCCAACGCGCGATCATCCTGGAGGACGGACGGGTCTATTTCGACGGAGACACCAGCCTCGCCCTGACGCACTACCATCAAGTTTTGTTCAACGTCGCCAGTTCGCCTCAGAAACCGGCTCTGACGTCGACATCGGCGCCAAGCCAGTCGGCATCCCACGCGCAGCATCCACGCTGGGGCTCGGGCGAAGGGCATTTCACCGCCTGGGGGGTCCGGGATGAGCATGACCAACCGGTGGCGACGGTTGCCACCGGCACGATTTGTACCTTTTATGGTACTTTTCTCTGCAATCAGGACATTGCCGATCTGGTCGCCGCCTTTAATATCAAGAATAAACTTGGGTATTGCCTATGGGGAATAGACAGTCTCTGCGCCAAAGGTGTGGGCGATTATGTCCATGCCGGGGTCGAAATGGAAGTAACGGTCCGGTGCACGATGCATCTGGCGCCGGGTGAGTATTTTGTAACCATCGGAATCTTACATCAGTCTGGCGGCATAATCGATCAGGCGCACCATGCTTTTTCATTCTCCGTATCGGGATCGGCGGGAAGATATACAATCGCGGCTGTCGCCATGGATGAGCGTTTGTCCATCACTCCCGTCGCGACCGGTGACGCCGATCGGCTCCCGGCCGCCTCTGACGGCGGTTGAAAACAAGAGATGATGGCATGAAGATTTTACTGATCTATCCTCCATTTGCCAGCACCTGGGGCCTTCCGCTGGGATTTGGCGAGCCGCTGGGGATCGCCTATGTCGCCGCCGCCATCGAAGCCAGTGGCCGGCATCAGGTTGCTCTCCTCGACGGAGTCGGCAGCCGCGGGCCGGTCAGCGCGTTCCGAACTGGACAAGTCAACTGGATCGGCCTCAGCCATGAGGAGGTGTTGGCGGAGATCGCCAAGATCGACTTCGACGCGATTGGCGTTTCCGCTTGCCGCACCAGCGCGGTCGATCCCGGCATCGAGCGTCTGATTGGCCGGATCCGCGCCACCCATCCCGGCGTGCCGATCATCGTCGGCGGCCCCGACGCCAGCCACCTGTGGGATCATTACGCCCAAAATCCAGACATCGATTACGTGGTGATTGGTGAAGGCGAGAAGACGATGATTGATCTTCTCGACGCCTTGCAACGCGCAGACGGTGTCACCGAGGTCAAGGGGATCGCCTTTCGGGGCGAAGACGGCACGGTGATCAGGGCGCCGGATCAAGATATCCTTGATATCGACACGCTTCCCTGGCCGGCACGGCATCTGCTGCCGATGCTCACCTACATCCGTCATCGTCCGACCTCCGACCTCCCCTCGGCGACGATTCTGACCAGTCGAGCGTGCCCCTTTTCCTGCGCTTTCTGCTCGACCATTCACATTTGGGGGCGTAAGTGGCGCGGACGGGCCGCGAAAGATGTCGTCGATGAAATCGAATTCCTCCATCGGACCTACGGGGTGACCGAGATCCGGATTCAGGACGACAATTTTTGCGTCAATCGCCAGCGCGTGCATGACATCTGCGACCTGATCCTCGAACGACAGTTGGAGATCCGCCTGCATATCGACCCTGGTGTGATGTTCATGTTGGCGGATCAGGAGATGCTGTCGAAATTGCATCGGGTGGGAGTGCGGCATCTCAACATGCAACTCGAAAGCGGATGTCAAACGACCCAGGCCTATATCAACAAAAAGATCGACCTATCCCACGTTCGGGCCATGGTTACCCATGCTCACAGCCTTGGCATGACGATACATACTAATGTTATTCTTGGATTTCCCTTCGAGACCAAGGCGGAAATGATCGATTCTGTTCAAACTGCCGTAGAAATTGGCTTTGACAATATCGATTTCAACTACCTTGACCCCAAGGGAGACACCAGGGTTCGGCGCGATTTCATTGCAGCAGGTCTTCTTTGCCCCGACGACCATATTGAACTGCCCAT
>JBDLVO010000345.1:0-4514 GCA_039804805.1 Pseudomonadota bacterium | reverse complement strand
AGCGCGCCGACATTCATCGACGGCAGGATCAGGCCGAGCCCGATCCGGCCGAGCGCGACCCAGCCGGCCAGGGTCCAGAACGGGGTGGCGGCGTCGGCCTCGGCGCTGAGCAGGCTGGACAGCCCGAACAGCGCCAGCCCGGCCAGGATCATCCGATAGGGCGGCAGGCGGTCGCTGAGCCGGCCGGCGAGGGGAAAGACGAAGCCGAGCACGATCCCGGCCGGCATCAGCAGCAGGCCGGATTCGGTCGGGGTGAAGTCCTGCACCCCCTGAACGAACAGCGGCACCAGATAGGTCGAGCCGTACAGGCCGAGCCCGAGGATGAAGGCGACGGCGGCGGCGGCGCTGAAGCGGGGATTGCGGAACACCTCGATCGCCAGGATCGGGTGCGGGGTGCGGTGCTCATGGACGACGAAGGCGAGGGTGGCGGCGACGGCCAGGGCGAAGCCGCCCTCGACCGCGAGCGAGTCCCAGCCCTCGCGCTGACCGTTGGCCAGGGCGGCGAGCAAGGCGGCGATGGCGACGGCGAGCAGGATGAAGCCGAGCGGGTCGAACGGTTTGGCCGGGGCGTCGGCGGCGCGGCCGGGCAGCAAGGCGAGGCCGAGCAGGATCCCGGCCAGGGTGAAGGGCGGGCCGAGGAAGAACACCATCCGCCAGGAATAGGCGTCGATCAGCATCCCGCCCAGGGTCGGGCCGAGGGCGGGGGCGAGGATCACGCCCAGGCCATAGACCCCCATCGCGGTGCCACGCTGGTCGGACGGGAAGGCGCGGAAGATCACCACCATCGCCAGCGGCTGGACCAGCCCGGCGGCGGCGCCTTGCAGCAGCCGGGCCAGGATCAGCAGCGGCTGGTCGGGGCTGAGCCCACCCAGGATCGAGGCCAGGGTGAACAGCAGCAGCGCGCCGGCATAGGTGGCGCGGGTGCCGAACCGCCCCATCGCCCAGGCGGCGGCCATCATCGTCGCGGTCATCGCGGCGAGGAAGGCGGTCGACAGCCATTGCGCCTCGTCCTGGCCCAGGCCGAACTCGCCCGAGATGTCGGGCAGGGCGACGTTGACGATGGTGGCCGACAACACGGTGGCGACGGTGCCGACCATCACCGTCGCGGTCAGGGCCCATTTGCCGGGGCTGGGGGACATGGCGGCCTCGCTTGAATTGGCGGGCTGCCGCCCGAACCCGCCGGGGGCGAGGCCCCGGACCCCCTTTGTTTTTTAAAAATATGGGGTTTTGGGGCCTCGCCCCAAGCGGGGCGCGGGGCGGCAGCCCCGCTAGAGGGTGTCGATATCGATCTCGACCATCATTCCCGGGCGCAGCGGCAGATCGTCGGGCTGGGTGACGGCGATGCGGACCGGGACGCGCTGGGCGATCTTGGTGAAATTGCCGGACGGGTTGGGGCTGGGCAGCAGGGCGAACTGGCCGGTGGTGCTGTGGCCGATCCGCTCGATTCGGCCGGTGAAGGCGCGGCCGGGATAGGCATCGACGCTGATCGCCACCCTCTGGCCGGGGCGGAGCCCTTCGAGCTTGGTTTCCTTGAGATTGGCCTCGATCCACACCGCGCGCGGGTCGTGCAGCAGCAGCAGGCGCTGGCCGGGAATGACATATTCGCCCGGTTCGACGAATTTCTGATCGACCACGCCGTCGATCGGGCTGCGCACCACCCGGTCGGCCAGGGCGATTTCCTGCTCGCGGCGCTGGGCGGCGACCTGATCGGCCTCGCGGGCGAGGCGGGCGGCCTCCTTGTCGAGCACGGCCGGGTCGGCGAGGTGGGCGCGGGCCTCGGCCAGGGCGGCCTCGGCCTCGCTTTGACGGGCCTGGGCGGCGCGTTCGGCTTCCTCGGCCTGACGCAACTGGGCGCGGCGCAGGTCCCAGGTCTGGCGCGGCACGAAGCCGTCGGCGAGCAGGGCATCGGCGCGGCGGAAATCGTGCTGGGCGCGCTCGCGCTCGGCGGCGGCGGCGGCGCGGTCGGCGCGGGCGGCGGCAAGGCGGGCGGTGGCGGCGGCCAGCGCGCCCCGGCTGGCGCCGTCGGCCACCGCGCGCTGGGTTTCGACCCGTTCGCGCTCCAGCCGCAGCGCCGCGGCGCGGGCGGTCAGCGCGTCGAGGCGCTGGTCGGCCTCGCGCCGGTCGATCGCCGCCAGCACCGCGCCGGCGGCGACGCTCTGGCCGTCGGTGACCGGGCGTTCGACCACCCAGCCATCGATCCGGCTGCTGATGGTGACCATGTCGGCCATCACCCGGGCGTCGGTTTCGGTGACGTGGCCGAGCCGGCCATAGCCCCAGGCGGCGGCGGCGCCGACACCCACCAGCAGGCCGAGCCCCAGCAGCAACGGGCGGGGCGGGGCGATCATGGCTGCCCGCTTGGTTCGAGGTTGCCGGGTTCGAGATTGGCGGTCATCCGCCGCAGCACGGCGTGACAGGCGGCGAGCGCATCGTCGTCGAGCCCGGTCAGCGCCTCCTCGCGCAACGCGCCGGCGATGGCGGCGATCCGGGCGATCAGCGGGGCGGCGGCGGGGGTGAGGACGACGATCTTGCTGCGGCGGTCGGTCGGGCAGTCGCGCCGTTCGATCAGGCCGCGCCGCTCCAGCCCGTCGAGCACGCGGACCAGGGTCGGCCCCTCGACCCCGACCCGGATCACCAGCTCGCGCTGGGGCAGTTGGCCGTCGCAGCGGTCGAGATGGAGCAGGATCACCCATTTGGCCTGGGTCAGGCCGAGCGGGGCCAGCCGCTCGTCCAGCCGGGCCCGCCACAGCCGGGCCAGCCGCCCGAGATCGAGACCGATCCGTTCCCGTTCCGCCAGGGGCATCGCTCCCTCCATAAATCGATTGGTCACTATTAAATAGGCATCTATCGAATTCGCGACAAGGGAAAAGCGCGAGGCGGGGGAAAGGCAATCGAATCAAGGCGCCGCCCGGGCGGGGGCGGCCGCTCTCGGCCCTTTGCCATATGTCGCTTTGGGTATATCTCTGACGTATAAGAGTATAGGACCAAAAGCCGCATGGCTTTCTCGCCGAATGCGCGTTGATGGGCGGAGCGTCTGATTACAATATTGTGAAATATGATTTCATCGCTTCTGTTCCCCTCGCTATAGGCTGAGTCCCCTACGGATAAAAATCCTAATAGGTCCAGGTGAAGGGGCTTGAGTTGCCGATTACGTTTACGTAAACGTTATAAAAAACAATGGGAAAAATCCCCTTGGTTGAACAGGAGAGGAAACCAATGGCCGACGTCGAACAACATTTGCGCGAAGCCCTGCCGCGCCTGACCCAGATCGGAGCGGTGATCCGGTTCGATCTCGATTCCGACGGTTCCTGGGTGATCGACGCCCGCTCGGTCCCGGTGACGCTGGCCGAGGCCGATCCCGACGACGAGGCCGAGGCGGCTTGCGTGATCCGCTGCTCCTCCGACAATCTGATCCGGATGATGGAGGGGCGGATGGATCCGATGCTCGGCTACGCCCTCGGCAAGCTCAAGGTGGTGGGCTCGATCGGGGTGGCGATGAAGCTGGTCGGCGCCATCGCCTGAGGGGAGGACGCCGATGAACCGTTTCGTTGCGACGGCTGCCCTGGTGGCGGCCGGCTTGTTGCTGTCGCCCGCGGTCCGGGCGGCGGCCGAACCGACCGTGCTGACCTACGAGATCCGCAAGGAGGGCGAGCCGATCGGCCGCGAGCGGGTCAGCCTCGACCGCGAGGGCGAGTCCGCCCGGGTCCAGGTCGAAACCCACACCAAGGCCCGGGTGCTGTTCATGGATTTCCACTACGACCATCGCCGCGAGGAACGCTGGCGGGATGGCCGGCTGGTGGGGATGGTGGCCGATACCGACGATGACGGCACCCGCACCCACACCGAGGCCGAGCGCGGCGGCGGGGGCTGGGCGGTGCGGGTCAACGGCGAGCCCGGCCAGCGCCCGGCCGAGGCGCTGCCGCTGACGCTGTGGAGCCGGGCGATCGTCGGCCATGGTCAATTGTTCGGGGTGATCGACGCCAAGCCCTATGCGGTCGAGGTGGTCTCGCTCGGGACGGAGACCATCCCGCTGCCCGACGGCGGCAGCGCCCGCGCCGACCATGTCCGGGTGTCGGGCGATATCGAGCGCGACCTGTGGTACGGCCCGGACGGGCTGCTGCTGCGGGCCACCTTCACCCGCGCCGGCTATCCGATCGAGATGGTCCGGCTTGGCCGCAAATGATCCCGCCCGCCCGGCGCCGGGCGGGGGATCCGTCCAAAACGGGAACATCATCGTTGCACAGGGAAGTGGAGGGCATGCCCATTACGTAAACGTAAACCTATTGACGAAACGAGAGTGGACGGTTAGCGTAAGAGCAATGGCGACGCTAAGATCGCCGCGGGAGGAAACCACACCATGTCTCATATCATTCGCCATCCGGCGTCTTTGGGGGTGTTCGGCCTGTTGGCCGCGATGTCGGCCACCGGTCAGGCCGAGGCCGCCGGCTTTGCCCTGCGCGAGCAGAGCGCGGAAGCGTTGGGCAATGCCTATGCCGGTTCGACCGCCAAGGCCTACG
>JBDLVO010000344.1:0-2536 GCA_039804805.1 Pseudomonadota bacterium | reverse complement strand
TGGCCGAACTGCATCGGCGCGGCGGGCGGACCATCGCCCAGGACGAGGCCAGTTGCGTGATCTTCGGCATGCCGGGGGAACTGGTGAAACGCGGTGGGGCCAGTCTGGTGCTGCCGTCGGGGCGGATCGGCGCCCAATTGTGCGAATGGCTGCCGGCAGCCGGGGAGACACACCGTGGGACTCGTCAGGCTTGACCCGACCGCGCCGGAAACGGCCCCCCCGCCGGCGGGGGTCCCCCCACCGCTGGCCGGGCTGCTGACGGCGCTGGCCGCCCCCACCGCCGCCGATCGTCGCGCCGCCGCCCGCGCCCTGGCCGACCGCCCCGAGGCGGCGGCGGCGCTGTGCGACCGGTTCGAGGTCGAACGCGCCCCCAGCGTGCGGGCGATGATCCTGACCAGCCTGATCCGCATCGGCGGCCCGGTGGTGGCCGCGCGGCTGGTGGCCCTGCTCGGCAGCGACGACGCGGTGCTGCGCAACGGCGCGATCGAGGCGCTGGCCGAACTGCCGGCGGCGTTCGGCCCTCATGTCGAGGCCCTGCTCGGCGACCCCGACGACGACGTCCGCCTGTTCGCGGTCAACATCCTGAGCGAGCTGCCGCATCACGAGGCCCCGGACTGGCTGCTGCGGGTGATCCGCCACGACCCCCATCCCAACATCTGCGCCGCGGCGGTGGACGGGCTGGCCGAGACCGGCACCCCGGCGGCGATCCCCGCGCTCGAATCCCTGCGCGACCGGTTCCCCGACAACGCCTTCCTCGCCTTCGCGGTCGAGACCGCGATCCACCGCATCCGGGGGGCCTGAGCGATGACCCTGCCGCTCCGCGCCGACCCGGCCCTGCCCGCCGTCACCGAGATCGAATACGCCAAGTTCTGCGAGTTTTTCTACCGCAAGACCGGCATTCATTTCATCGAAGGAAAGAAATATTACGTCGAGCGCCGACTGCTGGACGCGATGGTCAAGA
Source organism: Pseudomonadota bacterium (assembly GCA_039804805.1). Taxonomy (GTDB): domain Bacteria; phylum Pseudomonadota; class Alphaproteobacteria; order Rhodospirillales; family Magnetospirillaceae; genus Phaeospirillum. Next base: position 1,575 of record JBDLVO010000344.1, on the reverse strand, counting down.
CCGGCGCGACCTGTTTCCAGGACTATTTCCAGTTCCTGCGCTTCCAGGCCTCGGGCGAGGAATTGCAGCATCTGGTCAACGCGATGACGGTCAACGAGACCTATTTCCTGCGCGAGGACTACCAGTTCGACACCCTGGTACGGGAGGTCCTGCCCGCCCTGACCCGGGGCCGCCGCCCCGGCCGGCCGATCCGGATCTGGTCGGTACCCTGTTCGTCGGGCGAGGAACCCTATTCGATCGCGCTCAGCATCCTCGAACGGTGGGATCAGGCCGATGCCTGGGCCATCGAGATCCTGGCCTCCGACATCGACAGCGGGATCCTGGCCAAGGCCCGGGCCGGGCTGTTCGGGCCGCGCTCGCTGTCGCGGGTGCCGCCCGGCTGGCTCGACCGCTATTTCAGCCGGCGCGCGGAAGGCGCCTATCAGATCTGCGAGGAACTGCGCCACTCGATCGACTTTTCCCTCTGCAACGTCACCGACCGGGTCCAGACCGGACGGTTCCACGACCTCGACGTGATCTTCTGCCGCAACATGCTGATCTATTTCGACGACGCCGCCCGGCGCGAGACGGTCGAGATGTTCTACGAGGCGCTGGCGCCGGGCGGCTTCGTCTTTCTCGGCCATTCCGAAAGCATGAGCCGGATCTCGCCGATCTTCACGCCGCGCCGGTTCGGCGACACCATCCTCTACCAGAAACCGTGGGAGTGACCGCGATGACGCCGCCCGCCGCCCCGGTCCCGCCGCGTGTCCTGGTGATCGACGACGGCCTGACCATGCGCCTGTTCTATCGCAGCGTGCTGGATGCCGCCGGCTTCACCGTCGAGGAGGCGGCCAATGGCGGCGAGGGCTACGAGCGGGTGCTGGCCGAGCCGTTCGACCTGCTGATCGTCGACGTCAACATGCCGAAGATGGACGGCTACACCCTGTTGCGCACGCTGCGGCAGGACCCGGGCGGGCGCGACGTGCCGGCGGTGATGATCAGCACCGAGGCCGGACCGCACGACCGCGACAAGGCCTATGCCGCCGGAGCCAATTTCTATCTGGTCAAGCCGGTGGCGCCCGACCTGCTGGTCGAGGTGGCGCGGCTGATGACGGGACGGGCGGCATGAGCGCGCCGCTGCTGCTGCGCTTCGTCGCCGAGGCCCGCGACCTGCTCCAGGCCGCCGCCGCCGGCCTGCTCGAACTGGAGCGCCACCCCGGCAACGACACCGCGATCAACGAGGTGTTCCGCGCGGTCCACACCCTCAAGGGCTCGGTCGGGCTGTTCGATTTCGCCGCCTTCACCCGGCTGGTCCATGTCGCCGAGGACGTGCTGAGCGCGGTGCGCGACGGCCAGCTCGCCCTCACCCCGGCGCTGGTCGATCTGCTGCTCGACGCGCTCGACCGGATGGGGGCGTGGCTCGACGACATCGAGGCGGCGGGCGCGCTGCCGGCCGACGCCGACCACCTCGCCCACGCCACCACCACCGCGCTGCGCGCCGCCCTGCCCGCCACCGGGACCGAAACCGCCGCCGCCCCGGCCGCCGCCGCCGCCACCGATCTCGGCTGGGTCGCCACCCTGCCCGAGCCCGACCGC
>JBDLVO010000343.1:0-2736 GCA_039804805.1 Pseudomonadota bacterium | reverse complement strand
CGCTCTTCCGATCTTGCTGGCCCTGATCGGCCGCGCCAGCCCGCCCCGGCGCCGGGCGCAGGCGATGGGGCTGGCGATCGCGCTCGGCTCGTTCGGGCAGGTGCTGATCCCGCCCGCCGTCGATGCGCTGGTGGCGCGGGACGGCGTGGTGGCCGCCCTCGGGGTGATGGCCGCCCTGGCCGTGCTGATGGCGCCGCTGGCGCTCGGGCTGGGCGAGGGGCGCGGCCCGGTGGCGGCCGTGCCCCCGCCGCCGCCCCGGGCCGCGCTCGCCGCCGCCTGGGCCAATCCCGGCTATCGCCGGCTGGTGATCGGCTTCTTCGCCTGCGGGTTCCAATTGGCCTTCATCAGCCTGCATCTGCCCGGCCATCTGGTGCTGTGCGGCCAGCCGGCCGCCGCCGGCGGCTGGGCGCTGGCGGTGATGGGGGCCTGCAACGTGTTCGGCTGCTGGCTGTTCGGCCAGTTGGGCGGGCGCCATCCGCCGGCCCGGCTGCTGGCCCTGATCTATGCCCTGCGCGCGGTGACCCTGGCCGGTTTCGTCGTGCTGCCGGTCAGCCTGGGCAGTCTGCTGATTTTTTCCGCCCTGACCGGCCTGACCTGGCTGGCCACCGTGCCGCTGACCAGCGCCCTGATCGCCCGGTTGTGCGGGGTTCAGGCCCTCGGCCTGCTGTTCGGCGTCGCCTTCCTGTCGCATCAGCTCGGCTCGTTCGCCGGCGCGTTGGCCGGCGGCTGGGCGTTCGATGCCACCGGGTCCTACACGGCGGTGTGGGCCCTGGCCGGATTGCTCGGGTTGATCGCGGCGCTGCTGCACGGATCGATCGCCGAGCCCCCGCCCGAGCCCGCCGTTGCGGCGGGCGCCACCAATGTGTAATTATCTAGTAGATAAATAGTGAAAGGAACCCCGGACGTGAGACTCTCCCCCCTGTTCGCCGCGCTGGCGGTGATCCTTGGCCTCAATGCCGCCACCGGTCCGGCCGCCCGCGCCGGCGAGGAGATCCGCTTCGCCACCCAGCCGATCCCGCAATACGCCCCGATCTTCGTCGCCAAGCAGAAGCATTGGCTGGAAGAGGAACTGAACAAGGTCAAGCCGGGGATCGAACTGAAATGGGCCTCGTTCCCGGCCGGACCGCCGATCAACGAATCCTTCGCCGCCGGGCAGCAGGATTTCGGCTTCCTGGGCGATACCCCGGCGCTGATCGGCAAGGCGGTCGGGATCGATACCCGGCTGGCGGCGCTGTCGGCCAGCAGCCCGACCAGCCTGGCCGTGGTGGTGGGCGCGCAATCGCCGATCCGCTCGGCCCGGGAGCTGAAGGGCAAGCGGGTGGCGGTGACCAAGGGCTCCTACGCCCAGCATCTGCTGGCGCTGGTGCTGGAGAGCGGTGGCCTGACCTTCGCCGACGTCGAGCTGGTCAACCTGCCCAATGCCGAGATCGCTCCGGCGATCGTGTCGGGGGCGATCGACGCCGGCGCGGTGTGGGAGCCGGTGATCAGCCGGGGCGAGGCCCAGAACACCATCCGGGTGCTGGCCGACGGCAGCGGGATCAAGAAGGGCATCCTGGTGATCATCGTCGCCCAGGATTTCCTCAAGACCAGACGGGCCGAGGCCGAGGCGGTGCTGCGCGCCTATGCCCGCGCCGCCGCCTTCATCAAAACCAATCCGCGGGAGGCGGCCGAGCTGCTGACCGAGGATACCCGCCTGCCGGCCGATCTGCTGGTCAAGCTGCTGCCCAAGCTCGATTTCAATCCGGCGATCGGCGACGAGGACCTCGCCGACCTCAAGAAGTCGGAGGCCTATTACCGCTCGATCGGCCTGATCAAGGCCCCGGTGGATATCGATGCCTGGGCGGTGCGCGATCTGGTCCCGGCCGGAGCGGCGCGGTGAGCGACGCCACCGGGCTTGCCGTCGATCCCGGTTTATCCGGGATCGGCGCGGCCGGAGCGGGGCGGCGGCGGCGCGGCGCCTCCCTCGCCGGGTTGCGGCGGGCGGGGGGCTATGTCCTGCTGCCCTTGCTGCTGCTCGCCTGCTGGCAGGCGCTGTATGCGTTGGGCCTGATCCGGCCGATCCTGCTGCCGCCGCCGTCGCAGGTGGCGGTCGCCTTCGTCGAACTGGCCGGCAGCGGCGAATTGCTCCGCCATCTTGGCATCAGCCTGCTGCGAGTGCTGGAAGGCTTCGCCCTGGCGGCCCTGGTCGGTCTGGCGCTCGGGGTGGCGATCGGCCTGTCGCGGCGGCTCGACCACGCCACCGACCTGCTGGTGCAACTGATCAAGCCGATTCCGCCGATCGCCTGGATCCCGCTCGCCATCCTGTGGTTCGGCATCGGCGAGGGCGGCAAGGTGTTCATCATCTTCCTCGGGGCGCTGTTCCCGGTGCTGGTCAACACCATCGACGGCATCCGCCAGACCGATCACCGCCATGTCGAACTGGCCCGCATCCTCGAAGTCGGCCGGGTGCGCTTCATCACCCATGTGGTGCTGCCCGGCGCGCTGCCGGCGATCATGACCGGGCTGCGGGTGGGGCTGATGGTGGCGTGGATGTGCGTGGTCGCGGCCGAGCTGATCGCCGCCTCCAGCGGGGTCGGCTATCTGATCATGGATGCCCGCCAATTGTCCCAGACCGATCGGGTGCTGGTGGGGATGATCACCATCGGCGCGATGGGCAAGCTGCTCGATCTGGTGCTGAAGCTGGTCGAAACCCGTCTGATCACCTGGAAACCGGCCTTCACCGGCGCATGAGGAGAA
>JBDLVO010000342.1:0-2581 GCA_039804805.1 Pseudomonadota bacterium | reverse complement strand
CAGCGGCCGGGCCGGGGGATAGACCGCGTGGATCGCCCCCTCCTGGCGCAGATAGGGATCGAGCAGTGGCACCAGGGTGCCGGCGGCGAGGTCGGGGCCGACCAGGAAGCTGGGCAGCGGGGCCAGCCCGACCCCGGCCAGCGCGGCGAGGCGCAGCGCGTCGCCATTGTTGACCCGCAGCCGGGCCTTGATCCGCACCGGCCAGGGCCGCCCGCTGACCGGATCGGCGAAGCTCCAATCCTCCTGCGGCAACAGGTTGCTGTAGCCGAGGCAGGGCAGGCGGGCGAGATCGTCCGGGGTGCGCGGCGTGCCATGGGCGGCGAGGAAGGCCGGGCTGGCGCACAGCACCCGCCGCAGCGGCGCCAGCCGGCGGGCGACCAGACTCGAATCCGCCAGCCGGCCGATCCGCACCGCGAGGTCGAACCCTTCCTCGACCAGATCGACGAAGCGGTCGTTCATCGCCATGTCGAGGTCGATTTCGGGATAGCGGTCGAGAAAGGCCGGCAGCGCCGGGGCGAGATGCAGCACGCCGAAGCTCATCGGCGCCGCCACCCGCAGCCGGCCGCGCGGCGCCGCCTGCAACCGCCCGACCGACAGGTCGGCGGCATCAAGCTCGGCCAGAATCCGCGCCACCTGCTCGTGATAGGACCGCCCGGCCTCGGTCAGGGTCAGCGCCCGGGTGGTGCGGTGGAGCAGGCGGCTTCCCAGCGCGGCTTCCAGCTCGGCCACCTGCCGGCTGAGCCGCGAGGTCGAACGGCCCAGCCGCCGCGCCGCTGCCGCGAACGAGCCGGCTTCGGCCACCGCGGCAAAGGCGGTCAGGGCGGCGAGACGGTCCATTCTTGCTGTTTCCGCAACAGTTCATCCCGGAAACGCCAGATTGTTCCCTTTCTCGCGACGGCGCAAGCTGAGGCCAATTCCGGAACTATTCCAGGGAGCCTCCGATGACCATTCTGCGTATCGATTCCAGCCCGCTGGGCGCCGCCTCGGTGTCGCGTCTGCTGACCGATCACATCGTTGCCGCGCTGACGGCGGCCCATCCCGCCGCGACGGTGGTGACGCGCGACCTCGCCGCCGCCCCGCCCGACCATCTCGGCGCCGAGGCGCTGCCGGTGGTCAAGTTCGGCAAGACCGACGACCTGACCCCGCGCCAGCGCGCCGAGCAGGCCCTGACCAACGAACTGGTCGAGGAATTGCTGGCGGCGGACACGGTGGTGATCGGGGCGCCGATGTACAATTTCTCGATCCCCAGCCAGCTCAAGGCCTGGATCGACCGTGTTGCCCAGCCCGGCCGCACCTTCCGCTACACCGAAACCGGCCCGGTCGGGCTGGCCGGCGGCCGCAAGGTCTACATCGCCTCGTCGCGCGGCGGCCGCTATGCCGGCACCCCGTTCGAAACCGCGCTCGATCACCAGGAAGCCTATCTGCGCGCGGTGCTCGGCTTCTTCGGCATCACCGACCCCGTGGTGATCCGCGCCGAAGGCGTCGCCCTCGGCCCCGATGCCCGCGCCGCCGCCATTGCCGCCGCCGATGCCGAGATCGCCCGCCTGATCCCGGCCCCCTGAGGGCGATCCGTTACGCGGGCTCCCGCCCGCACCCGGCCGGGGCGATGCCCCGGACCCCCTTTGTTTTCATCAATCAAATCAATGAGGGGTTCGGGGAGCTTTGCTCCCCGAGCGGGTCGGCGGGCGGCAGCCCGCCTCAGCGGCGTAGGTTCGCGCGTGGTCAGTCCAGCGTCTGTTCCAGCCGGCCGGCGAGGTCCTGGATGAACTGCCAGGCGACGCGGCCGGAGCGGGCGCCCCGGGTGACGGTCCATTCATTGGCGGCGCGGCGCAGTTCCTCGCGTTCGATCACGAGGCGGTGGCGGCGGGCGTAGCCCTCGACGATGGCGAAGAAGGTTTCCTGGTCGAGGTGGTGGAAGCCGAGCCACAGCCCGAAGCGGTCGGACAGCGACACCTTTTCCTCGATCGCCTCGCCGGGATTGATCGCGGTGGCGCGTTCGTTGTCGATCATGTCGCGCGCCATCAGGTGGCGGCGGTTGGAGGTGGCGTAGAACACCACGTTGGTCGGGCGGCCCTCGATGCCGCCTTCCAGCACCGCCTTCAGCGACTTGTAGGCGTCGTCCTGCTGGTCGAACGACAGATCGTCGCAGAACAGGATCGAGCGGCGGCCGCTGTCGCGCAGCAGATGCAGGCAGCGGGGCAGGGTGGGGATATCCTCGCGGTGGATTTCGACCAGGGCCAGGGCGCGGGGGCTCTCGGCGTTGATCGTGGCGTGGACCGCCTTGACCAGCGAGCTTTTGCCGGTGCCGCGCGCGCCCCACAGCAGGGCGTTGTTGGCCGGCAGGCCCCGGGCGAAGCGGCGGGTGTTGGCGAGCAACTGCTCGCGCTGGGATTCAATCCCCTGCAACAGGTCGATCTCGACCCGGTTGACGCTGGCGATCGGCTCCAGCCGGTCGGGATCGGGCGACCAGACGAAGGCGTCGGCGGCGGCGAGGTCGCTGGGGGCCGGCGGCGGCGGGGCGAGGCGTTCCAGCGCCTCGGCGATGCGCAGCAGCAGGGCGGTATCGGTGGGAGCGGTCATG
>JBDLVO010000341.1:0-11639 GCA_039804805.1 Pseudomonadota bacterium | reverse complement strand
CCTGCGCGATTACGGCATGGTCGAGGTCAGCGTCGCCGACAGCGCCCTGTCGCTGTTCGACGGCCATCTGGTGGTGCGCGACGTGGTGGCGCGGCCGCCGCTCGGCACCGCGCTCGGCATCGGCGATTTCGCCCTCAATTTCCGCTGGGGCCCGCTGTTCCGCCGGCAGGTGGTGATCGACCGGGTGGCGCTGACCGGGGTCACCATCGACATCCAGCGCGACGCCGGCAGCGACGTGATCGTGATCAACGGCCTGCCGCTCGCCGCCGGTGAACCGGCCGGCCAGGACGCGGCGGCCCCGGCCCCGACCCCGACCGCCCCCCGCGCCGCCAAGACGCCGGCCTGGGGAGTCGATCTCACCGAGCTTGACCTGACCGACAGCCGGCTGCATCTGGCCAGCGGCCCGCTGGTGGCCGACATCGCCATCAAACACCTGCACGTCGCCAATCTGCACAGCCGCAAGCCCGATCTGCCGGTGACCTTCAGCCTGGAGGGCAGCCTCAACGGCGCTCCGGTGACCCTGTCCGGCACGGTGCTGCCGTTCGCGGCCGAACCCGCCTTCACCCTCGACGCCTCGGCCAGCGGGCTCGATCTCGCCGCGATCGCCACCGGGTTGGCCGAGATCGGCCTGACCGAGGCCCGGGGTGCCGCCGATCTCGCCGTCACCGCCAGCGGCCGGCTGGGCGCCGATGGGATCCATGTCGCGGGCCAGGGCAAGCTCGACATCGCCCGCGCCGCGCTGGCCCAGCCGGTGACCTTCCGCGCCGACCGCTTCGCCCTCGCGCTCGGCCATCTCAGTTGGGCCGGCGGCCAGCTCGACCTCGACGGCAGCGCCGAGGCGGCCGGGCTGACCATCGATCTCGGCGGCGGCACCGCGCTGGCGGCCAGCAAGGCCCGGCTGGAGACCCCGGCGGCGCGGCTGGCCGGCCGCCATCTCACCGCCCAGGGCAGCCTTGATGCCGAGGGCTTCGCGGTCAAGGGCAGCCCGCCCGCGCTGACCGCCGCGCGCGGCCACTGGGCCGGCGACCTCGACTCCGACCGGGACGCGCCGTTCCGCATCGGCGGCACGGTGACCCTCGACGAGGCCAGGCTGGCCGACCGCGCCTATACCGGGCAGGCGGGACGGGTCAGCCTGACCGGCCGGCTGCTGACCACCCCGGCGGCGGCGGCTTTCCCGCTGCGGTCCGACGGCACGTTGGAGGCCGGGCTCGACCGGCTGCACGTCACCGCCGGCGGGGTCACCGCGACCATCGGCCAGACCCGGCTCAACGCCCGGCTCGAACCGGCCCCGGCCCGCTCCGCCCTGCCGCTGACCCTGGCCGGCCCCAGCCGGCTCGAATTGCACGACGCCCGCCTGACCGCCGGCGAGGTCGCCGCCAGCCTGGGCCACGGCGAGGTCACCGCCGAACTGACCCCGGTGCCGGCCGGCGCGGCGGTGCCGGTGGCGGCGCGCGGCAAAATCGCGGCGGAACGGCTCGAAATCGGCCCGGCCCGGGGGCATGAGGACTGGCTGGCGGTCGAGCGGATCGCCGGCGACGACCTGGCCCTGACCCGCGACGGCCACGCCGGCGCCGCCCGCATCCGCGCCGAGGGGCTGGCCGCGCTGCGGCGCACCGGCAGCGGCGCCTATCCCTGGCGGATCGAGGCGCGCGCGCTCAGGCTCGACCGCCCCAGCCATGACGGGCGCACCACCCGCGCCGACGAAGCCCGGCTCGACGATTTGACCCTGCGCCTGACCCGTACCGGCGAGGGGCTGCTCGGCTTCAGCGCCGCCACCGCCGCCACCGGCACCGACGACGGCCGGCCGCAGCCGCCGCCCCGGCTGGCGCTGGGGCGGGTGGTGGTGGCGGGCGCCAGCCGGCTGACCTTCCACGACCGCACCCTGCCCGAGCCGCTGCGGCTGGAGGTCAGCCCGATCGACCTGACGGTCGAGCGGCTCGACGGCACCCACCCCGATCACGACAGCCCGTTCCGTTTGACCACCGCGATCGGCAACGCCGGCGTCGTCGCCAGCGGCAATCTGCGGCCGTTCGCCTGGCCGCCGGGCGGGCGGATCGACAGCCGGATCAGCGCGCTGGAACTGCCGCCCTTCTCGCCCTACGTCGCCGACGCGCTCGGGCTTCAGCTCCGCACCGGCCATTTCGACGGCACCCTGCGCGGCGAGGCCAAAAGCGGCGCGCTCGACGCGGCGCTCGATCTGACCCTGTCCAATCTGGCCATCGCCGCCCCCGATCCGCACGCCCCGCTGCTGCAACGCACCGGCCTGCCGATCGAGACGGTGCTCGACCTGCTGCGCGACGGCGAGGGGCGGATCAAGCTGTCGATCCCGGTCAAGGGACGGCTCGATTCGCCCGATTTCGATTTCAGCGATGCGGTCAATCAGGCGATCGGCGGCGCGCTGTCGAGCGCGGTGATGACCACCCTCAAGGTCGCCTTCCCGCTGACGGCGCTGATTTCCCTGATCGGCGAGGACGGCGACGGCGGCCGGCTGACCGTCGCTCCGCTGACCTTCGCCCCGGGTGAGGCCACCCTCGGCGACGAGCAGCGGGCGTTGCTCGACCGCGCCGCCACCCTGTTGCAGGGGCGCGCCGGGCTGCATCTCACCCTCTGCGGCAAGGCCACCCTGGCCGAGGGGCCGCTGGTGGCGGCCCGGCGCCGGGCCGATGACCACCCGGTGCTGAGCCGGCTGCAACGGCTGATCGGGGCCGAGCCGCCCCCGCCGGGCGAGCTGACCGCCGAGGACCGCGCCGCGTTGCAGGCCCTGGCCGAGAAGCGCAGCGCGGCGGCCAGGGCCTATCTGGCGGAGAAGAGCGGGATTCCGGCCGAGCGGCTCTATTCCTGCCGGGGGGAGATCGAGGAAGGGGACGACAAGGCGCCCCGGGTCGATCTGCTGCTGTAGAAGCGCGGGCTCCGCCCGCACCCGCCAAGGGCCGCAAGGCCCTTGGAACCCTTTGGTGGATCAGATGGTGAAGTCGAGTTTCTGCGCGGCCTCGCTCGGCACGCCGTCGCGATAGGCCCGCATGCACAGCTCGTCGATGCTGATGCCGTCGAGCCGGGCCATGATCTCCTCGCCCAGATCGCCCCACATCGGGCGGATCACCTGGCGGCCGAGGGCGGAAACCGGCGGTTCCTCGGTGCCGTCCTCGATGGTTTCGAGGTTGCGCACCACCCGGACGATCTCGCCGACCGAAATGCGGCGCCGTTCGCGGGCAAGGCGATAGCCGCCGCGCGGGCCGCGCACCCCGACCAGCACCCCGGCCCGCACCAATTGTTGCAGCGTCTGTTCGAGATAGCGGCGCGGGATCCCCTGGCGGCGGGTGATCTCGCGGCTCTGCACCGGCTCGCCGCCGGCATGGTAGGCGATGTCGAGCACCGCCTCGATCGCGAACAGCATCTTCTTGGACGGTTTCAGCATCCCCCTAGCGTCCCTTCTCCGTCCCGGTCGAGCCGAACCCGCCACCGCCGCGCGCGGTCTCGGCCGAAAAGGCCTCGACCACAGCCAGGGCCGGACGCACCACCGGGACGAACAGCAACTGGGCGATGCGGTCGCCCGGGGCGATCACGATCGGCTCGGTTCCCGGCGCCGAGCGGTTCCAGGCGCTGATCATCACCTCGGCGGTGTAATCGGCGTCGATCAGTCCGACCGCGTTGCCCAGCACCAGCCCCTGTTTGTGACCGAGCCCGGAGCGCGGCAAAACCAACGCGGCGACATGATCATGGCCAATATACACCGCGATTCCCGAGGGTATCAACCGAGCCGGCGTTTGCGGGTGTAGAATCAGCGGATTGTCCAGACAGGCGCGCAAATCGAGCGCGGCGGCCTGCTCGGACTGATAACGCGGCAGCCCCCAGTGGTGCAGGCGCTGATCGAGCACCCGCACCTCGACGCGGGGCAGCAGGACGGACTCGGGCATCGGCGCGGGCTCCTTCGACGGCGGGTTATTCGGCCAGCGCGGCGGCGATGCGCTGGGCGAGGCGGCGGCCGACCTCCAGCTTGCTCATCCGCGGCCAGCTTTCGACGCCCTCGCCGTCGAGCAGATGGACGGTGTTGTCGGCCCCGCCGAACGAGGTGTCGTCGCCCTCGGCCACGCTGTTGGCGAGGATCCAGTCGCAGCCCTTGCGCTGGCGCTTGTCGCGGGCATTGTCGAGCAGCGCCTCGGTCTCGGCGGCGAAGCCGATCACCAGACGCGGCCGGTCGGCCTCGGCGCGGGCCAGCGTGGCGAGGATGTCGGGATTGGGGGCGAGCTGGAGCACCGGCGGCGGCTCGCCGATCTTCTTCTTGCGCTTCTCGGTCGAGCGGTTGACCACCGTCCAGTCGGCCACCGCCGCCGCGCAGACCGCGATATCGGCCGGCAGCGCGGCGCGGGCCTCGTTCAGCATCTGGAGCGCGCTTTCGACCCGCACCACCGTGCAGCCGGGCGGATCGGCCAGCGCCACCGGGCCGCTGACCAGGGTGACGCGGGCGCCGAGTTCGGCCAAGGCGGCGGCGATGGCGTGACCCTGGCGGCCGGTCGAGCGGTTGGCGATGTAGCGCACCGGGTCGATCGGCTCGATGGTCGGGCCGCTGGTGACGATGGCGTGGCGCCCGGCGAGCGGCCCCGCCCCCAGCAACGCCTCGATCCGGGCCACAATCGCCTCGATCTCGGCCATCCGCCCCTCGCCGGTCTCGCCGCAGGCCAGCGTGCCGGCGGCGGGGCCGACCCGCTCGATCCCCCGCGCCGCCAGCACGGCGAGGTTGGCCTGGGTGGCGGGATGGTCCCACATCCGGCTGTTCATCGCCGGGGCGACCAGAATCTTCTTGTCGCTGGCCAGCAGCAGGGTGGTGGCGAGATCGTCGGCCAGCCCGGCCGCCATCCGCGCCAACAGATGGGCGGTGGCCGGGGCCACCACCACCAGATCGGCCTCGCGGGTCAGGCGGATATGGTCGATCCCGCCGGGATCGGCGGCATGGCCGAACATCTCCTGATGCACCGCCTCGCCCGACAGGGTGGCGAGCGACAGCGGGGTGACGAACTCGGCCGCCGCCCGGGTCATCACGCAGCGCACCTGGGCGCCGCGCTCCTTGAGGCGGCGCACCAGATCAAGCGATTTGTAGGCGGCGATGCCGCCGGAAAGGATCAACAAAATCCGCCGGCCGTCGAGCACGCTCACTCTCCCCACAAACGATCGATTTGATGCGGCGTCACCCTAGCCGCCGCCGGGGCCGGGATGCAACAGGGCAGAGGGCGGGCTCAGAACAGATGGCCGCTGCGCCGGGCCTTGGTGCGCAGATAGCCCTGATTGTGGTCGTTGGAGGGGAAGACGTGGGGCACCCGCTCGACCACATCGACACCGTGGCGGGCCAGCGCCTCGACCTTGCGCGGGTTGTTGGTCATCAGCCGGACCTTGTGGATATCGAGCCGGTCGAGCATCTGCGCGGCGGGCAGATAGATCCGCTCGTCATCATCGAAGCCGATCTGAAGATTGGCGTCGAGGGTGTCGAAACCGGCATCCTGCAACTGGTAGGCCCTAAGCTTGTTGACCAGGCCGATGCCGCGTCCTTCCTGGGCGAGATAGAGCAGCACCCCGCTGCCGGCGGCGGCGATCTCGGCGATGGCGCCGCGCAACTGGTCGCCGCAATCGCAGCGCAGCGAGCCGAGCAAATCGCCGGTGAAACATTCCGAATGCAGCCGGGTCAGCACCGGTTGGGCCGGATCGGGATCGCCGATCACCACCGCCAGATGCTCGATGCCACCGTCGGAGGGGCGGAAGGCGACGATGCGGGCGTTTTCCGCCTGGGCCAGCGGCACCCGCGCCTCGGCCACCGGGCGCAGCGAGCGGGCCACCGTCACCTGATGGCGCAGCACCGCCTCGGCCTCGACGGCGAGGCGGTCGGCGGTGGGAGCGGTCAGCGGCACCACCAGCGCCGCCGGCAGCAGCCGGGCCAGCTTGGCCAGGGTGACGCAGGCCTGATCGAGCCGGTCGCCCGGCACCGCCGGCTCGGGCCGGAGCGCCCCCGTCGCCTCGGCGCAGGGATTGGCCAGCAGCGAGACCTGCTCGGCATCGCTGCATTCCGGGCCGCTCAGGCGGCCGACCGCGCCGGCCTCGTCCGCGCCGAAGCCCAGCGCGGCGAGGCGGCGGCCGGTCAACAGCAGCATCGGCGGGGTATCGGACAAAGCGGCAAGGCGGGCGAGGCTCTGCCCGGTCACCGCCTCGGCGGCCAGCATCGCCACCCGGCGCTCGGGCGCGGTCACGTCGACGATCTGGCCGCGCCGCAGCTCGGCGATGGCGCGATCGACCGCGATCATCGGGCGATCCACCTCCGGCTGGGGGCGGGGGCTGAGGTCAAGGCTGGGGGTCATCGCGGGGGGCCTTTCGGTCGCGGCGGCCTCAGGCGCCGCAGCACTTCTTGAATTTCTTGCCCGAACCGCACGGGCAGGGATCGTTACGCCCGGGCAGATCGCTGTGGCGGGTCACCGGCATCATCTTGCCGACCTCGCCATCGACATAGACCCAGCGCCCCTGGTCCTTGCGGAAGCGCGACAGTTCGAGGTGGGTTTCCTGCTTGCCATCATAGACGAACTTGGCGCGGAAGGCGACGCGGCCGGCCTCGTCCTCCGGCCCGCCGGCCTCGCTCGCCAGGATGTCGAGCCCGACCCATTCCGAATCGCGCGCCCATTGCTCGGTGTCGGCGCGGTTGAAGCGGTCGCGCCGCTCCTCGGCCAGGGTGTCGTGCAGGTAATCGATCGCCTGGACGGTGAAGGCGGTATAGCGCGACCGCATCAGCGCCTCGGCGGTCGGCGGCAGCGCGGCCCCGGTGATGTAGGGCTGGCAACAGGATTCGTAGCTTCGGCCGGAGCCGCAGGGGCAGGACGTCATCGGGGCCTCAGAGAGTGATCAGGTTGGACAACAGCAACGGCACGACCCGGTCCACCAGGACGATCGCACCACATAAACACAATAAAAACAATATGTTAAGTCGGGTGATCCGGGGATGGAGCCCCCATTCGCGCCGCCGCCGCTCGGGCGCGCGGCGCTCGGGCCCGGCCACCAGGGTCAGGAAATAGCGCCGGCGGCCGAACGGCAGCGACAGGCGGAGATCGATCGGGAAACGGCGCCAGTTCATCGGAATCGAGGCGCGCCACAGCGCGGCGCGCTGCTCGGGGGTGAAGGACTCCACCACCTCGGGGGGAAGGTTGGCCAGAATCGCCGCCAGCGGCGAACAATCCCGGCCGGTCGGATCGTCGGTCACGTCTGTCCCCTCCCCTGCCCGGCGCCCTTCAACTCACGCCGCGTCACCCCGCGCCGCCGGCGCGCGCGACAGCCGCGACAGCAGATCGTCGAGCTGTTCGAGCGAGCCATAGGCGATGGTCAGCTCGCCGCCCTTGCCGAGCGGGCGCAGCGTCACCCGACAGCCCAGGCTTTCGGCCAGATCGCGTTCGAGCGCGATCAGGTCGGGATCGCGCGGCGCCGGCTCGCCCCGCCCGGCCGCCGCCTTGGGCTTGCCCTGGCTGCTGGCCAGCTTTTCGGTCTGACGGACATTGAGGCCCTTGGTCACCACCTGATGGGCCAGGCCGACCGGATCGGGCGCGGTCAGCAGGGCACGGGCATGGCCGGCAGTCAGCTCGCCCTGTTCCAGCAATGCGCGCACCGGATCGGGCAGCGCCAGCAGCCGGATCATGTTGGCGACGTGCGAGCGGCTCTTGCCCACCGCCTTGGCCAGTTCTTCCTGGGTGTGGGAGAATTCCTCCATCAGCCGGCGGTAGCCGTCGGCTTCTTCCAGCGGCGACAGGTCCTGGCGCTGGAGGTTCTCGACCAGGGCGATTTCCAGCGCCTCGCGGTCGCTGAGATCGTTGACGATCACCGGCACCTGATGCAGCCGCGCCCGCTGCGCCGCGCGCCAGCGCCGTTCGCCGGCGATGATCTCGAACCGGCCGTGCTGGCCCGGCAGCGGCCGCACCAGCAGCGGCTGCAACACCCCCTTGTCGCGGATCGATTCGACCAGATCGGCGATGTGCTCCTCGTCGAAATGGCGGCGCGGCTGGAACCGGCCGGGCTGGAGCCATTCGACCGGCATGGTCCGCAGGGTGCCAAGACCGCTGGCGCTCTCCCCCGCCGCCGGTGCCGGGGCCTGATCCCCCAGCAGCGCCGACAATCCCCGTCCCAACCCCTTCCGTCTTTCCTCGGCCACGATGCTTATGCCCTCACATCCGATTCGATCGCGTCGTCATCCCCGTCCTCGTCCGGCTCGGCCCGAGAGTCCGGCTCGGTCCCGTCCGGGCCGGGGGGCAGACCGCGCTCGCGCCGCAGCAATTCGCTGGCAAGGCCAAGATAGGCCTCGGAGCCGCTGCATTTGACGTCGTAGATCAGCACCGGCTTGCCGTGGCTCGGCGCCTCCGACACCCGGACGTTGCGGGGGATCACCGTGTGGTAGACCTTGTCGCCGAAATAGGCGCGCACGTCGGCGGCGACCTGTTCGGACAGGTTGTTGCGGCGGTCGAACATCGTCAGCACGATGCCCTGAAGTTCGAGTCCGGGATTGAACGCCTGCCGCACCCGCTCGATCGTCTTGATCAGGTGGCTGACCCCCTCAAGGGCGAAGAACTCGCATTGCAGCGGCACCAGCACCGCGTCGGCCCCGACCAAGGCGTTGAGGGTCAGCAGGTTGAGCGAGGGCGGGCAATCGATCAGCACGTAATCGAACGCCGTCACCGCACCATCGAGGGCGTCGTGCAACCGCTGCTCGCGCCGGTCGAAATCGATCAGCTCAAGCTCGGCCCCCGACAGATCGACCCCGGACGGGATCAGCGACAGGCCGGGGATCTCGGTGGTGATCATCGCCTCGGCCAGGGTCGCCTCGCCCAGCAGCACATGATAGATCGTCACCGCCCGGGCGGTGCGGTCGATGCCGAGCCCGGTCGAGGCGTTGCCCTGGGGATCGAGATCGATCACCAGCACCGAACGGCGGGTGGCGGCCAGGGCGGTGGCGAGATTGATCGCGGTGGTGGTCTTGCCCACCCCCCCCTTCTGGTTGGCGATGGCGATGACCCGCGTCGCCGCCGGAACGGCGTCGCTGCTAGGGCTGGTCTGGGCCACTTCGTACCTCGCGAAGCTGAAGGATGGCGCCGTCCGGGTCGGTCAGCGACGGGATGCGGCGGTGGCCGATCTTCCAATCTTTCGCGGCCGCGGTCAATTCGTCTTCCGCACCACGCCCCTTGAGAAACAGGTATTGCCCGCCTGGGGCGAGGTGCGGCGCCGCCCATTCGAGCAGACGCGGCAGCGGCGCCAGGGCGCGGGCGGTGATCACGTCGGCGCCGAGCGGCGGGATCTGCTCGATCCGGCGCGACAGGATGGTGACCGGGGTGGCGGTGACGCGGGCGGCCTCGCGCAGAAACGCCCCCTTGCGGGCATCGCTTTCGATCAGATGGACGTCGGGGGCGCCGAGGATCGCCAGCACCAGCCCGGGAAAGCCGGCGCCGCTGCCGAGATCGACCAGCCGCCGCGCCCCGGTCGGCAGATGCGGCCAGAGCTGGGCGGAATCGATCAGATGGCGCCGCCACAGCGCCGGCACGGTATCGGGACCGACCAGATTGATCCGCGCCTGCCAGCGCACCAGCAGCGCGGCATAGGCCTCCAGCCGCTCGATTGTTTCACGTGAAACGCCGAGCCCGGCCAGGGTGGCCCGTTCGGCCTTGGTGGCGGCCGGCACCGTCAAGGGCGTGCTCATGCCCGTCCCTCCCCGCCTTGCGCCTGTTTGCGGACATGCCCCAGCAGCGCGGTCACCGCCGCCGGGGTGATGCCGGGGATCCGCGCCGCCGCCGCCAGACTATCCGGCCGCGCCGCCTTCAGCTTCTGCCGCACCTCGTTCGACAGCGAGCCGATCGCGTCGTAATCGAGATCGGCCGGCAGGCTCAGTCCCTGCTCGGCGCGATAGGCGCGGATGTCGGCCTCCTGGCGAGCAAGGTAGCCGGCATAGGTTCCTTCCGCCTCCAGCACCTCGGCCAGGGCTGGAGCGAGCCCGGCCAGCGCCGGCCACACCTGCCGCAACCGGGCCAGATCGAGATCGGGATAGGCCAGCAGATCCCAGGCCGAGCGCGCCACCCCATCCTGATTGATGGCGAGGCCGGCGCGGGCCAGCTCGGTCGGACTGGCGCTCAACCCCTTCAGCAGCGCCCGGCCCTCTTCCAGCAACCGGGCCCGCGCGGCGAAGGCGGCGGCGCGGACCGATCCGACGCAGCCGGCCGCCAGCCCGAGCGGGGTCAGCCGCTGGTCGGCATTGTCGGCCCGCAGCAGCAGGCGGTATTCGGCCCGCGAAGTGAACATCCGATAAGGTTCGCTGGTGCCACGCCCGACCAGATCGTCGATCATCACCCCGAGATAGGCGTCGGCGCGGTCGAGCAGCAGCGGCCCCTGGCCACCGCAGGCCCGGGCGGCGTTGATCCCGGCGACGATCCCCTGCCCCGCCGCTTCCTCGTAGCCGGTGGTGCCGTTGATCTGGCCGGCGAGATACAGCCCGGCCACCGCCCGGGTCTCCAGCGAGCGTTCCAGCGCGCGCGGATCGACGTAATCGTACTCGATGGCATAGCCCGGCCGCAGCATCACGCAGCGTTCCAGCCCGGGGATGGTGGCGATCATCGCCGCCTGGACATCGGCCGGCAGCGAGGTCGAGATGCCGTTGGGATAGACGGTGTGATCGTCGAGCCCCTCCGGTTCGAGGAAGATCTGGTGCCGCTCGCGGTCGGCGAAGCGAACGATCTTGTCCTCGATGCTGGGGCAATAGCGCGGCCCGGTGCCGCTGATCTGGCCGGTATAGATCGGGGCGCGGTCGAGATTGGCCCGGATCACCGCATGGGTGGCCGGGGTGGTGGCGGTGATGCCGCAGGCGATCTGGGGGGTGGTGATCCGCTCGGTCAGGAACGAGAACGGCACCGGCGGATCGTCGCCGGGCTGGCGGTCGAGGCTGTCCCAGTCGATGGTGCGGCCATCGAGTCGGGCCGGGGTGCCGGTCTTCAGCCGCCCCAGCGGCAGGGCCAGCCGGCGCAGCGCCTGGGCCAGTCCGAGCGAGGGCGGCTCGTCGATCCGGCCGGCCGGCCAGGTGTCGCTGCCGAGATGGATCACCCCGTTGAGGAAGGTGCCGGTGGTGATCACCACCGCGCCGCAGGCCAGCCGCCGGCCGTCGGCCAGCACCACCCCGCTCACCCGCCCGGTGCTGATTTCGAGGTCGGTGACGCTGGCTTCGAGCAGATCGAGCCCGGCCACCGCGTCGAGCGCGGCGCGCATTTCGCGACGATAGAGGGCGCGGTCGGCCTGGGCGCGCGGCCCCCACACCGCCGGCCCCTTGGCCCGGTTCAGCATGCGGAACTGGATCCCGGCGCGGTCGATCACCCGCCCCATCAGCCCGTCGAGGGCATCGATCTCGCGCACGATCTGGCCCTTGGCCAACCCACCGATCGCCGGGTTGCACGACATCTCGCCGATGGTGGCGAGACGGTCGGTCACCAGCACGGTACGGGCACCGACCCGCGCCGCCGCCGCCGCCGCCTCGCAGCCGGCATGGCCGGCCCCGATCACCACCACGTCCCAGTGTTTCACGTGAAACATCCCTTTCCTGACTGATCGCGCGGGCTGCCGCCCGCACCCGCCCGGAGGCGGAGCCTCCG
>JBDLVO010000340.1:0-11490 GCA_039804805.1 Pseudomonadota bacterium | reverse complement strand
CGCCATCCAGCAGGAGATCGCCGCCGCCTGGCCCGGCCGGCTGGAGATCATCGCCGCCGACGCCCTGACCATCGACCTCGCCGCCTTGGGCGAGGCGCCGCGCCGGATCGTCGCCAACCTGCCCTACAACATCTCGACCGTGCTGCTGCTGGCCTGGCTGCGCCGCGCCGACGCCTTCGAGCGGATGATCCTGATGTTCCAGAAGGAGGTGGTCGACCGCCTCGCCGCCCCGCCCGGCGATTCCTCCTATGGCCGCCTGTCGGTGATCACCCAGTGGCTGTGCACGGTGCGCCCGCTGTTCGGGGTCGATCGCCGCGCCTTCACCCCGCCCCCCGCCGTCGCCTCGACCGTGGTGGAAATCATCCCCCGCCCCGCCCCGCTGGCCCCGGCCCGGTTCGAGACGCTGGAACGGGTCACCGCCGCCGCCTTTGGCCAGCGCCGCAAGATGCTGCGCTCCAGCCTCAAGCCGCTGGGCGATGCCGAGGCCCTGATCGCCGCCGCCGGGCTCGACCCGACCCAGCGCGCCGAAACCGTCCCGGTCGAAGGCTTCTGCGCCCTCGCCCGCGCGCTCGATTCCTGATCGGCCGCCGCTCTATTGGGCTATCGCCCAAACCCATTTGGGGCGATGCCCCAAACCCCCTTTGTTTTTGCCAGGGTTCGAAGGGCCCCTGGCCCTTCGCGGAGAGCGCCGAGAGGCGGAGCCTCTTGGCCCGGCGCGTCAGCGCCGCCGCCGGGGCACGACGACGAAGAACAGCGGCACGAACACCAGGGTGAACAGGGTGGCGCTGGCCATGCCGCCAAGCACGCCGAAGCCGATCGCGTTCTGCGCCCCCGACCCCGCCCCGTTGGCCAGGGCCAGCGGAGCGACGCCGAGCAGGAAGGCCATCGAGGTCATCAGGATCGGGCGCAGGCGCTGGCGGGCGGCGGTCAAGGCCGCCTCGGCGCGGCTCATCCCGTCCTGCTCATGCATCGCCTTGGCGAATTCGACGATCAGGATGGCGTTCTTGGCCGACAGGCCGATGGTGGTCAGCAATCCGACCTGGAAATAGACGTCGTTGGCCAGCCCGGCCAGCGTCACCGAGGTGACCGCCCCCAGCACCCCGAGCGGCACCGCCAGGATCACCGCGAACGGAATCGACCAGCTTTCGTAGAGCGCGGCGAGGCAGAGGAACACCACCAGGATCGACAGGGAGAACAAGGCCGGCGCCTGCGAGCCGGCCAGACGTTCCTCGTAAGACAGCCCGCTCCAGGTCAGGCCGATCCCGCCCGGCAGGGTGGCGGCGATGCGCTCGATCGCCGCCATCGCCTCGCCCGAGCTGAGCCCGGGGGCGGGCGCCCCCATGATCTCGCGCGATTCCATCCCGTTGTAGCGTTCGATCTGCGGCGAGCCGTAGCTCCAGCGCGGCCGCGAGAAGGTGGCGAACGACACCATCTCGCCGGTGGCGTTGCGCACCTGCCAGCGGTCGAGATCCTCGACCTTCATCCGGAACGGGGCGTCGGCCTGGAGATAGACCTTCTTGACCCGGCCCTGGTCGATGAAATCATTGACGTAGGCCGAGCCCCAGGCCGAAGCCAAGGTCGTGTTGACCTCGGCCAGCGACAGGCCGAGCGCCGCCGCCTTCTCCTGATCGATGTCGAGCTGGATCTGCGGGGTATCCTCCAGCCCGTTGGGCCGCACCGCCACCAGCCCGGGATCCCGCCCCGCCGCCGCCAGCAGGGTGTCGCGCGCCGCCATCAGCGCCGCGTGGCCCAGCCCGCCCCGGTCCTGGAGGTGGAAATCGAACCCGCCGGCATTGCCCAGCTCGATCACCGCCGGCGGGGTGAAGGCGAACACCTGGGCGTCCTTCAGCGCCGCCATCCGCCCCATCAGCCGGTTGGCGATCGCCTCGGCCGATTGGTCGGGGCGGGTGCGCTCGTCCCACGGCTTCAACTCGACGAAGGCGAAGCCGGAATTGTCGCCGCTGCCGGCGACGCTGAAGCCGGCGACCGAGAACACGCTCTCGACCGAATCCTTCTCGTCCTCCAGCAGCGCGCGTTCGACCGCGTGCAGGCTGTCGATGGTGCGCTGCTGGCTGGAGCCGGCCGGGCCGGACACCGCCACCATCAGGATGCCCTGGTCCTCGTCGGGCAGGAAGGCGGTCGGCAGCATCAGGAACAGCGGCACCAGCGCCGCCACCAGCAGCCCGTACAGGCCGAGGAAGCGGCGCGGCCGCCGCAGCACCCCCGCGACGCCCCGGCAGGCGGCATCGCGCCCCCGGTCGAAGCCGCGATTGAACCAGCCGAAGCCGCGCCCGCCCTGCTCGTGCCCCGGCGCCGGCGGCCTCAGCAGGGTGGCGCAGAGCGGCGGGGTCAGCACCAGCGCCACCAGCACCGACAGCGCCATCGCCGACACCAGGGTCAGCGAGAACTGGCGGTAGATCGCCCCGGTCGAGCCGGAAAAGAACGCCATCGGCACGAACACCGCCGACAGCACCAGGGCGATGCCGATCAGGGCGCCGGTGATCTGGTCCATCGATCTGCGGGTGGCCTCCTTGGGCGACAGCCCCTCCTCGCGCATCAGCCGCTCGACGTTCTCGACCACGACGATCGCGTCATCGACCAGCAGGCCGATCGCCAGCACCATCGCGAACATCGTCAGGGTGTTGATGGTGAAGCCGCACACCGACAGGATGCCGAAGGTGCCGAGCAGCACCACCGGCACCGCGATCGCCGGGATCAGGGTGGCGCGCCAGTTCTGCAAAAACAGCAGCATCACCAGCACCACCAGCCCGATCGCCTCGACCAGGGTCTGGATCACCTCGCGGATCGAGATGCGGACGAACGGGGTGGTGTCGTAGGGATAGATCACCTCGACGCCGTGGGGCAGGAACGGCGCCAGATCGGCGAAGCGGGCCCGCACCCCGTCGGCGGTCTTCAGCGCGTTGGCGCCGGTGCTGGCCTTGATGGCGAGGCCGACCGCCGGCTTGCCGTTGAAACGGCTGACGTAATCGTAGCTTTCCGAGCCGATCTCGATCCGGGCGACGTCCTTGAGCCGCACCTGCGAGCCGTCGGCATTGACCTTGAGCAGGATCGCGCCGAACTGGGCCGGGGTCTGCAACCGGCTTTGCGCCAGCAGGGTGACGCTGAGCATCTGCCCCGCCACCGCCGGCGGTCGGCCGATCCGGCCGGCCGAGACCTCGGTATTCTGGGTCTGGATCGCGCTGGAGATGTCGGATACCGCGACGCGGTGGCTGATCATCTTGTCCGGGTCGAGCCAGATCCGCATCGCATGCTGGGCGCCGAACACCTGGACGTCGCCGACGCCGGGGACGCGGGCGATCTCGTCCTGGAGCCGCGACACCATGTAATCGGCCAGTTCGGCGTCGGACAGCGTCCCGTCGGTCGAGACCAGCCCTGCCACCAGCAGGAAATTATCCGAGGATTTGGTGACGCTGACCCCCTGGGACTGCACCGCCTGCGGCAGCAGCGGCAAGGCGAGCTGAAGCTTGTTCTGGACCTGGACCTGGGCGATGTCGGGGTCGGCCTCGGGCTCGAAAGTCAGCTTGATGGTGGCGTTGCCGGCCGAATCGCTGGTCGAGGCCATGTAGCGGAGATGGTCGATCCCCTTCATCTTCTGCTCGATCACCTGGGTGACGGTGTCGGCGACGGTCTGGGCCGAGGCCCCGGGATAGACCGCGGCGACCTGGACCCCGGGCGGAGCGATGCGGGGATATTGCTCGACCGGCAGGCCGATGATCGCCAGCACCCCGGCCAGCATCACCACCAGCGCCAGCACCCAGGCGAACACCGGGCGATCGATAAAGAAGCGGGACATCAGGACTCCGGGGCTGGCGGGTGCGGACGGTCGGCGACGGAAAGGGGACTCAGACCCCGGCGGGATCGGCGACGCGGGTCAGGGCGAGCAGATGGCGGCACAAGGCGGCCGGATCGACGGCGACGCCCTCGACCCGGCAGACCCGGGCGATCCAGGCGCCGTCGGCGGCCAGGCGGAGGGTCTCGAACCAGTCGCCGCCATCGGTGTCGGCATGGCGGCGGGTGCGCTCGGCCAGCCAGTCCGACCAGGACTGGACCAGACCGGGATCGTCGAACAGCGACAGGGTCTTGGCGAACACCGGATTGCCGAGGCCAAGGCCGTGATCGGCGAAGGTGGCGACGACATAGGCCCGGGTGAAACGGCCGCGCGGCTCGGGATCGCGGGCCATCTCGGCCTCGATCCCGGCCTCGAACAGCGCCAGCAACTCGGCGAACACCGCCTCGATCAGCGCCCGCTTCGACGGGAAATGATGGAACAGCCCGCCCTTGGTCGCCCCGGCGGCCTCGGCCACCGCCTGCACCGTCAGCGCGGTCAGCCCCTGTTCGGTCACCAGCCGCAGGGCGCAGTCGAGCAACTGGCGCCGCAGCAAATCGGGTTGTTTGGGGCGGGCGTGGGCACGGCTCATCGGGCGGTCTCGGTCCGGGGCGTTCGCCTCATTACAAACCGACCGGTCGGTATGTTTCAAGCGCGATCTGACCGCCCGTGGCGGTCAGGCCGAAAGGCTCCGCCTCTCGGCACTCTCCGCGAAGGGCCACAGGCCCTTCGAACCCATTGTCGCGGCTGACTCACCACAGGTCCTGATAGCGGCGGTGGCAGCCCCGGCAGGTGCCGCGCAGTTCCTGGAACCGGGTGGCGGCGGTGGCGCGGTCGCCGGCCGAGGCAGCCTCGGTCAGTTGAGCGGCAAGGCGATGCAGGTCCTCGGCCCGGACGGTGAAGCCGGTGAAATCCCGCCACAGCGCCGCGCTGGCGCTGGTGTCGCCGCCCTGGTCGCTGCCGGGCGGGAACAGCGTCGGCACGATGGCGGCGAAGGTGGCGATACGGGCGGCGGCGATCCGTCCCGCCGCGCTCATCTCCGGGCTTCCGACCGGGCCAAGCCGTCGCGCAGGTTGCGGCTCAGCAGCAGCAGGTTGATCCCGCCGGCGACGAATTCGATCGTCTGGACCAGGATGAAAGTGGTGTCGAATTCGCCCGCCTCGGCCTTGCCGGCCAGGAACCATGCCGCCGGAATCAGCACCAGCAGACCGTTGGCCGCGATCACTTTCATCCGGGCCAGCTTGGCGGCGCTGGCGGCGCGGTCGGGCCGGGCCAGGGCCCGTCCGGTCGCTCCGGCAGTGGCCATCGCCACCACCAGCAGCGGAATCGTCCACAGGATCGCGGTCTTGACCGTGGCGATGGCGGCGGCGTCGCCGGCAAGCTCGACCAGCATGGTGGCGGTCAGGAACACGACGATCAGCGCCAGCGCCAGCCCGCCGGCGACCGGGTGCAGGCGATGCGGCAGGAAACGAGAGGACATGACAATCCACCTCCGGGATGTTAGATAGGATGCTATCTAACAATCCGCCGACATGGATAGCAAGCTATATATGTCCTTGAATCGACTCGGCTCGGCCGGCTACATGACCAATTGGGCGGCGCGCCTGTTCGCGCTGGCGATCGAGCAGCGGCTGAAGCCGCAGGGTCTGGCCCCCGCCCACCTGCCGGTGCTGTTCGCGCTGGCCGACGGGGCGGCGCTGTCGCAAAAGGCGCTGGCGGCGGCGGCGGCGGTCGAGCAGCCGACGATGGCGGCGACGCTGAACCGGATGGAGCGGGACGGATTGATCGCGCGCAGCCCGGACCCGGCCGACCGGCGCAGTTCGCTGGTATCGCTGACCGTGGCGGCGCGGGACAAACTGGACGCGGTGCGGCAGGCGACCGAGGCGGTCAACGCCCTGGCCCTGGCCGGGCTCGGCGAGACCGAACGCGCCATCTTCCTCGACCAGCTCGGCCGGGTGGTGGTGGCGCTGGAGCAGGACACCGCCCGACGCAAACGCGGGCCGTCGTGACCCTCGCGTTACGCCGGCTGCCGCCCCGGGACGAAGCCCCGCCTACAGGATCGATCTGACCGCCGCCACCACCCGAGCCGAGTCGGGAATGTAGAACCGCTCCAGCGGCGGGCTGGCCGGAACCGGAATATCCGGCCCGGCGACCCGGCGCAGCGGCGCCTTCAGCGCCGAAAAGGCCTGCTCCATCACCACCGCCGCGATCTCGCCGGCGAAACCGCCGGTGCGGTTGGCCTCGTGCACCACCACCAGCCGGCCGGTCTTGCGCACCGATTCGACGATGGTCGCGGTGTCGAGCGGGCCGAGGCAGCGCGGATCGACCAGTTCGGCCTCGATTCCCTCGGCGGCGAGCTGCTCGGCCGCCTGGAGGGCGACCCCGACCATCTTCGACCACGCCACCAGGGTGACGTCGCGGCCGGGCCGCTTGATCTCGGCCTGCCCGAGCGGAATGACGTACTCCTCTTCCGGCACCGGGGCCGGGGCGAAATAGAGCGCCATGTCCTCGATGAAGATCACCGGGTTGGGATCGCGGATCGCCGCCTTCAGCAGGCCCTTGGCGTCGGCCGGGCTGGACGGCATCACCACCTTGAGGCCGGGGCAATGCGCCACCCAGGCTTCGAGATTGTGCGAATGCTGGCAGCCGGCGCCGAACCCGGCCCCGCTCTTCAGCCGCACCACCAGCGGAAAGGCGGTCTTGCCGCCCGACAGATAGCGCAGCTTGGCGGCATGGTTGACGATCATGTCCGAGGCGAGGGTGAAGAAGGGATTGAACATCACCTCGACCACCGGCCGCAGCCCGGCGGCGGCGGCGCCCACCGCCAGCCCGGCGATCGCCGCCTCCGATACCGGGGTATCCTTGACCCGCCCCGGCCCGAACGTCGCCAGCAGGCCGGCGGTCGGCATCAGCGGGCTGTCGTGAATGCCGACCCCGATCCCCTCGCCGGCCAGGAACACCCGCTCGTCCCGGGTCATCTCCTCGCGCAGCGCCTGATTGATCGCCTGCCCCATCCCCAGCGTCTGCATCGCCCGTCTCCCCTCACTCGGCCCAGACGTCATCGAGCGCCTCTTCCGGCGCCGGATAGGGGCTGTCCTCGGCGAAGCGCACCGCCGCCTCGACCCGCGCCGCCACCGCGTCGCGCATCCGCGCCAGATCGTCCTCCGACACTTCCCCCGCCGCGATCAGCGCCTGGGCCAATCGCTCGACCGGACATTTGCGCTTCCACGCCGCGATCTCGTCGGCCGGCTGATAAGTCTGGTGATCGCTTTCGCCATGACCGCCCCAGCGATAGGTCAGGCACTCGATCAGGCTCGGCCCCTCCCCGCGCAGCGCCCGCGCCCGCGCCCGCTCGGTGGCGGCGAACACCGCCAGCGCGTCGTTGCCATCGACGCTCTCGCCCACCATGCCGTACCCGTCCGCCCGCACCGCCAGCGAGGGCACCGGACTGTGCTCGGCATAGCTCTGCGCGGCGGCGTAACGGTTGTTCTCGCAGACAAAGATCACCGGCAGCCGCCACAGCGCCGCCAGATTGAGCGATTCGTGGAATGACCCCTCGGCGCAGGCCCCGTCGCCGAAGAAACAAACCGTCACCGCGTCGCGCTTGTCGTAATGCTGAGCGAATCCCAGCCCGACCGCGATCGGCAGCCCGCCGCCGACCACGGTGGTGGTGCAGAGCGCGTTGACCTCCGGCACCGCCAGATGAAGAGTACCGCTTTTCCCCTTATTGCAACCGGTCCGCTTACCGAAGATCTCGGCCATCAGCGCATTGGGATCGGCACCGCGCGCCAGCAGATGATGGTGGCTGCGGTGATTGCCGAGAATGACGTCGGCCTCGGTCAAAGCGGCACAAACCCCGGCCCCGACCGCCTCCTGCCCGGTAGCGAGGATCAACATGCCATGGATCTTCCCCGGCTGCCGATAGAGCCCGCTCAACCGCTCCTCGAACTGCCGCGCCAGCAGCATCGAGCGCATCATCTCGTGTTTTTTCTGCGTCGGAATGCCCATCGCTCATCCGCTCCCTGGGGTCCAGGGGCCTTGCGGCCCCTGGCGGGGGCGGGCGGAGCCCGCGACAGGCGGGCAACGCCCGCCCCTCGGCTCAGACGTAATCGTAAGCGTCGGCTGCCGCGCGCACCAACGCCCGCGCCTTGTTGAGACACTCGGCATGCTCGGTCTCGGGCACCGAATCCGCGACGATGCCCGCCCCGGCCTGCACCACCATCTGCCCGTCCTTGATCAGGGTGGTGCGCAGCGCGATGCAGGTGTCCATGTTGCCGTTGCCGTCGAAATAGCCGATCGCGCCGGCATAGAACGAGCGCCGCTCGCTTTCGAGTTCGTCAATGATCTCCATCGCCCGGATCTTCGGCGCGCCGGAGGTGGTCCCGGCCGGGAACCCGGCCATCAACGCATCCATCGCGTCACAATCGCTCCGCAGCTTGCCCTCGACGTTGGAGACGATGTGCATGACGTGGGAATAATACTCGACCACCATCTTGCGGGTGACGGTGACGCTGCCGATCTCGGCGACGCGGCCGACATCGTTGCGGCCGAGGTCGAGCAGCATCAGATGCTCGGCCAGTTCCTTGGGATCGGCCAGCAGATCCTCGACCAGCGCCTCGTCCTCGGCCGGGGTGGCGCCGCGCGGACGGGTGCCGGCGATCGGGCGGATGGTGACCTTGCCCTCGCGCAGCCGCACCAGGATCTCCGGGCTGGAGCCGACGATCTGGAAGCCGCCGAAATCGAGGAAGAACAGGAACGGGCTGGGATTGAGCCGGCGCAGCGCGCGATAGAGCGAGAATGGCGGCAGGGCGAACGGCACGGTCAGACGCTGCGACAGCACCACCTGGAAGATGTCGCCGGCGGCGATGTATTCCTTGGCCTTGGAGACCATCTCGCCATAACGCTCGGGGGTGATGCTGGGCACCGGCACCGGGCGGTGCTCGTCGCGCGGGCCGACGGCGAAACGGCGCGGCAGCGGCCGCTCCAGCCCCTCGACCACCGCGTTGAGGCGCTCGTTGGCGAGATCCCACGCCGCCTGGGCATCGACGCCGGCCCGCGGCCACACCGGGGCGACGATGGTCAGGCTGCCATTGACGTTGTCGAACACCGCCGTGACGGTCGGGCGCAGGAAGATGCCGTCCGGCACGCCGATGGTGTCGGGATTGTCGTCGGGCAGGCGCTCGGCCAGCCGGATGGTGTCGTAGCTGAGATAGCCGACCAGCCCGGCCGACATCGGCGGCAGACCGTTGGGGATGTCGATCCGGCTTTCCGCCACCAGGGAACGCAGGCTGTCGAGCGCGCCCGAGGCCTCGGCCACCGGACAGGGGGCGAAGGCGTCGCGGTCGGAGCGGGCGTTGCGGTTGATCCAGGCGCGGTTGCCGACACAGCGCCAGATCAGGTCCGGCTTCATGCCGAGGATCGAATAGCGGCCGCGCACGGCGCCGCCCTCGACCGATTCGAGCAGGAAGGCGTTGGGCTGGCCGTTGGCGAGCTTGATGAAGGCGGAAACCGGGGTTTCGAGATCGGCGACCAAGACCCGCCAAACCACCTGCGGCCGACCGGAAGTGTAGGCGTCAGCGAAGGCGGCAAAGTCGGGCTTGGTCGTCATGATCACTCTTCGTTGCTCAGTTGTTGACGGTCCACCTTGACGCCGATCGCGGCGTTGAGGGCGGCAATGAACTGGTCGGCGACATCGTTGGCCAGATTCTGGGCGATGCGGCGCCGCTCGGACTCGGCCGCCGGCTTGGCGGCCTGGGGATCGAACGGCAGCACCTCGGCGACCCGGGCAATCAGGGTGGCGCCGGGCAGATCGCCGGTGACCACCTCGCCCGGCCTGGCGGCGAACAGACCGGCGATCACCGGCGGCGGCAGGGCCACCCCTTCGCCGCCCTGGCGCTGGAACGGCTTGGTCCGACTGGGGCGCAGCCCGGCCGACTGGGCCACCGCGGCGAGGGATTCGCCGGCCTTCAGCCGCTCGGCCAGCTTTTCCGCCTTGGCGCGGGCCTGCTCGTGACGGCGCTCGGCCTGCCAGCGGGTGGTGACCTCGGCCTTGATCTCGGCCAGCGGACGCGGCGCCGGCGGGGTGACCTGATCGACCCGGACCAGGAAGTAGCCGTTGTCGGGCACCTCGGTCAGCGGGCTTTCGGTGTTGGGTTCGGTGTGGAAGGCGACGTCGAGGAACTGGTCGGATTTGGGCAGGTCGGCCACCGGCTTGCCGTTGGCGCCGCGGCCCTGGGCATCGACCGCCGGGACCTTGACCACCTTGAGATTGAAGCGGCCGGCCGCCTCCTCCAGGGTGGCGCCGCCGCCCAGCGCGTCCTCAAGCTTGTTGGACAGCTCGGCCAGGGCGTCGAGCGCCTTTTCGCGGCGCAGGTCCTGTTCGAGCCGGGCGCGGACGTCGTTGAAGGCCTGGACCTTGCCGGGCTGGATCGCCGCCACCCGCACGACGTGCCAGCCGAGCGCGGTCTTGACCGGCTGGCCGGTGGCGCCGGCGCCGAGCCGGAACACCGCGTCGGACAGCCCCTCGGGCAGGTCGCGGCGCTCGACCCAGCCGAGATCGATGATGTCGCGCCCCAGCGCCTTGGCGACGGCGGCGAGATCCTTGCCCTGGCCGAGCAGTTCATAGGCGCGGGCGACGTCGGACTGGCCGTCGATCACGATCTGCGCCACCTGCCGGCGTTCGGGGGTGGAGAATTCCTCCTGCCGCTGCTGGAACGAGTCGCGCAGCATCGCCTCGTCGATGGCGATGCCGGCGGCGACGTCGGCCGGACGCAGCAGCAGCACGGTCAGGGCGCGGGTCTCGGGGGCGATGAAGCGGTCGGTATTGGCCTTGTAATAGGCTTCGAGGGTGGCGGCGTCGGGCGCGGCCGGCAGCGGCACGCCGGCATCGTCGAGCTGGAGCGTGTCGGCGGTGCGGCGCTCGCCGCGCCAGCGCAGCAGCGGATCGGCCAGCGCCGCCGGGGCGGCAAGGCCGCCGGTCAGGGCATCGGCGAGCTGGTTGCGCACCATGTTGCCGCGCTCGATGCGCAGGAAGGACTCCTCGGACAGGCCGGCGCGGGCGAGCCGCGAGCGGAACAGCTCGCGGTCGAACTGGCCGCCCGGACCGTGGAAGGCCGGGTTGGCGGTGATCCGGCGCAGGATCACCTCGTCCACCGCGACCAGACCGAGCCCCCGCGCCGCCTCGTCGATCAGCGAGCGGGTGATCACGGTGTCGATGGTGCGGTCGAGGATGCCGAGCTTGCGCGCTTCCTCGGCGGTCAGCTTGCCGCCGAACAGCGGCTGCAACCGCTCGATCTCGCGCTTGAATTCGTTCAGCACCTCGGGCGCGGTGACGGCGGTGCGGCCGACCTCGATCGCCGGGCCCCGGCTGGCGCCGCCGCGAACGACGTCGCCCACCCCCCAAACCACGAAGCTGAGAGCGAGCAGGGCGAACAGAATCCTGACCACCCAGGTCTTGGAAAATCTACGGAAAACGTCGAGCATCGGCGGTGGGGGGTCCCGGGTTGGGGAAACGGCGACCGCCCCCACGGGGAGGCGGCCACGCGCCAAGGAAGCCGCATCATAAGGACGCCCGGACTCGCCCGCAACCCGGAACTGCCCGGAAACAGGACAAGAAAAGTGGGCGCCGCCCACCCCCGCCACGG
>JBDLVO010000339.1:0-8337 GCA_039804805.1 Pseudomonadota bacterium | reverse complement strand
GCGCGCAGCCGCGCCACCGCCTCGGCCGCGCTCTCGACCAGCGCCCGGCTGGACGGGGCGAGGTTGCTGCCGCCCGAACTGGCGGCGTTGTAGGGCGCCGCCACCGACTTGGTCGGGTCGGCCGGATCGGGGGCGGTGGTGGCCGAGGGGCGGCCCCAGAAATAACCCGGGCTGGTGAAATTCTGCCCGATCAGGGCCGAGCCGACCACCGTGCCGTTCCGGTCGACCAGGCTGCCATTGGCCTGCCAGGGGAAGGCGAGCTGGGCGAGGCCGGTGACGCCGAGCGGGTAGGCCAGCCCGGTCAGCCCGGTCATCACCACCAGCAGCGACAAAGCGGGGCGAAGGTCTTGCAACATGATGGGCTCCGATCAGGCGAGGCCGAGGGCAGTGACGACGAGGTCGATCAGCTTGATGCCGAGGAACGGGGCGACCAGCCCGCCCAGGCCGTAGACCAGCAGATTGCGCCGCAGCAGCGTCTCGGCGGCGGCGGGGCGGTAGCGCACCCCCTTCAGCGCCAGCGGGATCAGGGCGACGATGATCAGGGCGTTGAAGATGATCGCCGACAGGATCGCGCTCTGCGGGCTGGCCAGATGCATCACGTTGAGCGCCTGGAGCGAGGGATAGGAGGCGAGGAACAGCGCCGGGATGATCGCGAAATACTTGGCGACGTCGTTGGCGATCGAGAAGGTGGTCAGCGCCCCCCGGCTCATCAGCAATTGTTTGCCGATCATCACGATCTCGATCAGCTTGGTCGGATCGCTTTCGAGATCGACCATGTTGCCGGCCTCGCGCGCCGCCTGGGTGCCGGTGTTCATCGCCACCCCGACATCGGCCTGGGCCAAGGCCGGGGCGTCGTTCGAACCGTCGCCGCACATCGCCACCAGCCGGCCGCCCTTCTGGTAGTCGCGGATCAGCTCCAGTTTGCGCTCCGGCGTCGCCTCGGCCAGGAAATCGTCGACTCCGGCCTCGGCGGCGATCGCGGCGGCGGTCAGCGGATTGTCGCCGGTAATCATCACCGTGCGGATCCCCATCGCGCGCAGGGTGGCGAAACGGTCGCGGATGCCCGGCTTGATGATGTCCTTCAGATGGATCACCCCGAGCAGCCGGTCGTCGCGCGCCACCACCAGCGGGGTGCCGCCCGACTTGGCCACCTGCTCGACCGCCTGGGTCAGCTCCTTCGGCACCCCGCCGGGGGTGCGGTCGGTCCGCTCGGCGACGGCGGCGACTACCGCATCGGCGGCGCCCTTGCGGATCCGGGTGACGCCGCCGTCGGCGCGGGCCAGATCGACCCCGCTCATCCGGGTATGGGCGGAAAACGGCAGGAAGGACATCGTCGCCGCCTTGTCCTCGGTCAGGCCGAAGCGGGTCCGCGCCAGCGCCACGGTCGATTTACCCTCGGGGGTTTCGTCGGCCAGCGAGGCGAGGAACGCCGCCTCGGCCAGATCGCGCTCGGCCACCGAGGACAGCGGCAGGAAGGCGTGGGCCTGCCGCGCCCCCAGGGTGATGGTGCCGGTCTTGTCGAGCAGCAGCACGTCGATGTCGCCGGCCGCCTCGACCGAGCGGCCCGATTTGGCGATGACGTTGAAGGTCACCAGCCGGTCCATCCCGGCGATGCCGATCGCCGACAGCAGCCCGCCGATGGTGGTGGGGATCAGGGTGACGAACAGCGCCACCAGGAACAGCACCGGCACCTGGGTGCCCGACCAGGCGGCGAAGGCGGGCAGGGTGGTGACCACGATCAGGAAGATCAGGCTCATCCCCACCAGCAGGATCGACAGGGCGATCTCGTTGGGGGTCTTCTGCCGGGTGGCGCCCTCGACCAGGGCGATCATCCGGTCGAGGAAGGTTTGCCCCGGATCGGCGGTGATGCGGACCAGGATGCGGTCCGACACCACCCGGGTGCCGCCGGTCACCGCCGAACGGTCGCCGCCGGATTCGCGGATCACCGGGGCGGATTCGCCGGTGATGGCGCTTTCATCGACGGTGGCGATGCCGGCCACCACGTCGCCGTCGCCGGGAATGGTGTCGCCGGCCTCGCACACCACCAGATCGCCGGCCCGCAGCGCCTCGGCCGGCACCTCGGTGACCCGGGTGGCGTCGGGCGAGGCGATTCGGCGGGCGATGGTGTCGGCGCGGCTGCCGCGCAATGCGGCGGCCTGGGCCTTGCCGCGCCCCTCGGCCACCGCCTCGGCGAAATTGGCGAACAGCACGGTGATCCACAGCCAGGCGGCGATCTGGGCCATCACCGGGAACAGCGGATCGGCGAGGTCGCGCCCCGCCAGCACGGTGGCCAGGGTCGCCGCCAGCGCGGTGGCGAACATCACCGGGGTGCGGATCAGGTGGGCGGGGTTGAGTTTGAGCACCGCGTCGCGGGTGGCGACGCGCAGACTGGCGGCGTCGAACAGCGCGAGCGGTCGCGGACGATGGATGGTCATCGCGGGCCCTTTCCTAGAACAGGGTGCCGTGGCCGAGCAGCAGATGCTCGACGATCGGCCCCAGGGCGAGAACCGGGAAGAAGGTCAGGCCGCCGACCACCAGGATCACCGCCGTCAGCAGGCCGATGAACAGCGGACCATGGGTGGGGAAGGTACCGGCCGAGGCCGGCGCGGTCCGCTTGGCGGCGAGCGCGCCGGCGATCGCCAGCACCGGCACGATCACCACGAACCGCCCCAGCGCCATCGCCAGCGCCAGCAGGGTGTTGTGCAGCGGGGTGTTGGCGCCGAAACCGGCGAAGGCGGAACCGTTGTTGGCGGTGGCCGAGACGTAGGCGTACAGCACCTGACTGAGCCCATGCGGGCCGGGGGCGGCGATCGCCTCGGGCCCGGCCAGCAGGGCGGCGGCGCCCAGCCCAAGCGCGGCCAGCGGGAAGATCAGGGTGGCCAGCACGGCCAGCTTGACCTCGCGCGCCTCGATCTTCTTGCCGAGATATTCCGGGCTGCGGCCGACCATCAGGCCGGCGATGAACAGGGTGTGGACGACGAACACGATCATCCCGTAGAAGCCGGCGCCGACCCCGCCGACGACGATTTCCCCCAGCATCATGTTGATCAGCGGCACCATCCCGGCCAGCGGCATCAGGCTGTCATGCATCGCATTGACCGCGCCGCAACTGGCGGCGGTGGTGACGGTGGCGAACAGGGCCGACAGGGCGATGCCGAAGCGGACCTCCTTGCCCTCCATGCTGCCGCCCGAGACCAACTGGTCGGCGCCGATCGCGGCCAGGGCCGGGTTGCCCTGGCTTTCCGCCCACAGGGTGACGGCGACCCCGACCACGAACAGCCCGCCCATCGCCGCCAGCAGGGCCCAGCCCTGGCGCTGGTCGCCGACCATCCGGCCGAAGCTGTTGGTCAGGCCGGCGCCGATCAGGAAGATCGCCAGCAGGTGGATCAGGTTGACCAGCGCGGTGGGATTCTCGAACGGATGGGCGGCGTTGGCGTTGAAGAAGCCGCCGCCATTGGTGCCGAGATGCTTGATCATCATCTGCGACGCCACCGGCCCGAGCGCGATGGTCTGATGGGCGCCGTCGAGGGTGGTGGCCTCGGCCGAGGCGGCCAGCGTTTGCGGCACCCCCTGCCACACCAGCACCAGCGACCCCACCACGCAGAGCGGCAGCAGCAGGTACAGCACCGCCCGCACCAGATCGACGTTGAAATTGCCGATGGTGCGGGCCGAGGCGCGGGCGAAGCCACGGATCAGCGCCACCGCCACCGCGATGCCGGTCGCCGCCGACAGGAAGTTCTGCACGGTGAGGCCGGCCATCTGGGTCAGCAGCGCCATCGTCGTCTCGCCGCCATAGGCCTGCCAGTTGGTGTTGGTGACGAAGCTGATCGCGGTGTTGAAGGCGAGGTCGGGCGCCACCGCGTTCATCCCGGCCGGATTGAGCGGCAGCGCGCCCTGGAGCCGTTGCAGGCCATAGAGCGCCAGCGCGCCGGCCAGGTTGAGCGCCAGCAGCGACAGGGCGTAGCCGGTCCAATGCTGTTCGCGGGCGGGATCGATGCCGCACAGGCGGTAGATCGCCCGTTCGATTGGCCCCAGCAGGGGCGACAGCCAGACCCGCTTGCCGTCGAACAGCCGGGCCATGTAGCCCCCGATCAGCGGCGTGGCCAGGGCGACGAGGGCAAGATAGAGCAGGATCTGGAGAATGCCGTTGGCTTCCATCGCCGTCTCCACGGGACTAGAATCGTTCTGGGCGGATCAGCACGTAGCCGAGATAGCCCAGCAGCCCGAGCGCGGTCAGCGCGCCGAGAATGAGGTCGAACGACATGGTCACAGCCGTTCGCAGGCGCGGACCAGCAACCCGCCCAGCGTGAACAGGGCGAGGGTGGCGAGAACAAAGACGAGATCGGCCATGGCGGCCCTCCGCGAGGGATTCGTGATGAGGAATCCCTAACGCGATCGGGGCTCAGCGTTCGATGCGGAAGGCTGTAAAGGCGGCGTAAAAGCCCGTTGGCGGTCGGGCCCCCTGGCGCCAAGGGAATGGGTTCCAAGGGCCTTGCGGCCCTTGGCGGGTGTGGGCGGAGCCCACGTTTTGTTTATCCCTTACCGGCGACGGCGGCGAGGCCGAAGCCGCGCGGATCGGTGGCGGCCTCGCAGTCCGGGGTGGACAACTGGCCATCGCGGCAGCGCAGCGCCTCGACCCGGCTGGGCATCGCCGTCGGGCCGATCTGATGGCCGCGCCGCGCCAGCGGAGCCGGGTCGAAAGTGAACGGGCCGGTTTCGACCAGGGCGGCGTCGGGATTGCCGGGCGACACCACCCGGGGCTGGGCCAGCGCCTCGGCCAGCGGCTTGCCCTCGGCCTGGGCGGCGAGCAGGGCCTGGGCCAGCGCGCCCGGCGCGGCGATCCCGCCCGAGGCGGCGGCGGCGAAATAGACCCGGGCGGTATGCGGGTTGACCACCAGGGCGGCGGTGGTCGGCGGCGGGCCGCCCGGACCCGGCGCCACCGCCAGCACGATGCCGGTGCCGGGGGCGATCAGGCCGGTGCCGAACAGGCCGCCCGAGCCGACGCCGCAGGCCACCGCCGAGCCGTCGCCGTCCTCGACCACGAAACCGGCCGCCACCACCGGCTCGCGCGGCGCGGCGGCGGGGGTGGTGGGGGGGACGTGCCGGCCCGGATTGTAGCTGGCCATCAGCCGGGTGAGGGTGTCGGGGGCGATCAGCGAGCCCGGCGCCTCGGCGCTCCAGCCGGTGGGCTGCATCCAGCGGGTGCGGTCGGCGAACAGCCGGGCCTGGGCCTCGACCAGCAGATGGGGGCGCTCGTCAGGGTCGAGCCCCTCCCAGCGCGGCCACGCCACCGCCACCAGCCCGGCGGCGGCGGTGCCGCCGACCGAGGGCGGCGGCGGGAAGACGGCGATCTCGTCGCCCACCGCCACCTTCAGCCCCGGCCGCCAGGCCGGGCGCAGGTCGCGCAGATCGTCGAGCGACAGGGCGCCGCCGACCTGCTGGACCGAGGCGACCAGCTCGCGCGCGGTGCGGCCGACATAGAAATCGCCGGTGTTGCGGCGCAGATTGGCGATCACCGCCGCCAGTTCGGGCTGGACCAGCAGATCGCCCTCGCGCAGCGGGCTGCCGTCGGGGCGGAGGAACAGCGCCCGCATCGCCGGGATGCGGCCGATCTGGGGGGCGACCCGGGCGATGTCGGTCGCCAGCGCCCGCGATACCGGGAAACCGTTGCGGGCCAGCCGTTCCGGCTCGGTCACCAGACTCTCGAAGCGCAGCCGGCCATATTTGGCGTGCAGGGCGAAAAAGCCGCGCGGATTGGCCGGTACCGCGCTCGGCACCGGGGCGGCGACGGTCGAGGGCAGCGCCGGGAATTCCAGCACCTCGGTGGTGCGGGTCGGGGCGTCGTGGACCACGCAGGCGCCCCCGCCGCCGAGCGACGCGGTTGACGGCAGGGTCACGGCAAGAGTGTAGTAGAGCGCGGTCGCCGCATCGGCGGCGCTGCCACCGGCCGACAGCACGTCGCGCGCCACCAGGGCGGCGCGCGGTTCGTCGGCGGCGACCATGCCGGCGAAGCCCCGGACATGGCCGACCGTGCCGACCGGTGGCGGGGCGTCGCCGCAGGCGGCGAGGACCGTGGCCAGCGCGAGGGCGGCGAGGCGGCGGCTCCGGCGCAACCGTTCGACCGACGAGGGGTGATCCTTGTTCACACGCATTTTCCTTCTGGTGACGGTCCTGATCGCGCTCTGGTCGGCTCCGGCCGACGCCCAGCAGGCGAAACGCCAGTTCATCCGCGATGCGGAGGTGGAAAATACCATCCGCGAATTCTGCACGCCAATCTTTCAGGTCGCCGGTCTCGACCCCGAGGCGGTGCGGATCCTGTTGCTCAACGACCCGACTCTCAACGCCTATGTCGCCGGCGGCCAGAATATCTTCATCCATACCGGCCTGATCATGCGGTCGGAAAATCCCGGCCAGTTGATCGGGGTGATCGCCCACGAAAGCGGCCACATCGTCGGCGGCCACCTGATCCGGCTCAACGACGCGGTGGCCAACGCCTCGACCGAGGCGATCCTCGCCATGCTGCTCGGCGCCGCCGCCGGCGCGGTCAGCGGCAACGGTCAGGCCGGGGCCGGGGTGATGATGGGCGGCCAGGAAATGGCGATGCGCAACCTGCTCGCCTTCTCGCGCAGCCAGGAGCAGCAGGCCGACCAGATGGCGATGCGCTTCCTCGACGACACCCACTGGTCGGCGCGGGGGATGCTCGAATTCTTCAACATCCTGGGCGACCAGGAATTGCTGGTGTCGACCCGGCAGGACCCCTACGTCCGCACCCACCCGCTGACCCGCGACCGCGTCGCCTTCGTGCGCGAGCATGTCGAGAAGTCGCCTTATTCCGACCGGCCCTGGCCGGCCGACTGGGTCGAGCGCCACCGCCGGATCAAGGTCAAGCTCCAGGCCTTCCTCGACCCGCCCAGCAAGACCCTGATGCGCTTCAAGGAGGACGATCCCTCGCTCGAGGCCCGCTATGCCCGCTCGATCGCCTATTACCGCAAGCCCGACCTCGATGCCGCGCTGCGGCTGATCGACGGGCTGCTGACCGAACGGCCGCGCGACCCCTATTTCTGGGAACTGAAGGGGCAGATGCTGTTCGAGAACGGCCATGCCCGCGACGCGGTCGATCCCTACCGCAAGGCGGTCGAATATCTGCCCAACAGCGCGCTGCTGCGGATCGGCCTCGGTCAGGCCGAGATCGAGAGCGACGATGCCGCGCTGCTATCCGACGCCGCCGCCAACCTGACCATCGCGGTGCGGCTGGAGCCCGAGGACGCCTTCGGCTGGCAGCAATTGGCGATCGCCTTCGGCCGCGACGGCAACGAGGGGATGGCCTCCTACGCCCTGGCCGAATATTTCCTGCTGGCCGGCAAGCTGCCCGAGGCCAATTACCACGCCAACAAGGCCGAGCAGGCGCTGGGCCACAAGGGGCCGATCTGGCTGCGGTTGCAGGACATCAAGGCCCAGGCCGCCGAGGTCAAGGCGATCCAGGACCGCGACCGCTCGCCCTGGTGACGCCGGGGTGATGTGGGCTCCGCCCACCCCCGCCAAGGGCCGCAAGGCCCTTGGATCCCATTGGGGGTCGGGCGCGGAGCGGCCTTTCCGCTTGGGCGCGGGTGCTTGCCGCGCGAAGGGCAGGGAAAGGGTTCCAAGGGCCTTGCGGCCCTTGGCGGGGGCGGGCAGAGCCCGCGCCTGACGGAAAAGGGCGCCCCCGGGCCGGGGGCGCCCCTCCGTCGATCTGCGGGCTTCCGCTTAACGCCGCAGATCGATCTCGACTCCGGGCTCGCCGGAGAACTCGACCAGGATGTCCTCGTCACGGACAATGTACTGACAGGCCAGACGATACTGCGGCGGGCTGTCCTTCGTCTCGGCCTTATCGAGCACTGCCTTGCTCAATTTGCCGTTAACCGACAGGGTCAGCTTTTCCTTGTCGGTGAGGTGGGTCGCCAGCGGCGGATTGTCGCCGAGCACGGTGACCTTGATCAGGCACGAGCCGCATTCACCATCCTGACACTGGCTGGGAATCGGAATGTCGTGTTTCTTGGCCAAGGCCAACAAGGTCTTGGTGTCGCCGGCCACCGCGTAGACGGTGACGTCCTTCGCCATCACCGGCGAGCTGAAGGTTACGTTCGCCATGCTTTTCCCTCTCTGCATGCGTCGGGGGAAGGGGACCGCCGCCCCGTCCGGCGGACGACATCACGGCTGGAAGGCGGCAAGGCGGGCGACCGCGTCGGCCAAAGGCAGCCGCAGCGGCCGGATCCCCTCGACCTCCAGGAACCGGATCTCGTTGCGGGTCAGATCCTCCGGCACCACGGCATAACGCGGCCCGCCCGAATGCTTGGCGAT
>JBDLVO010000338.1:0-5097 GCA_039804805.1 Pseudomonadota bacterium | reverse complement strand
AACAGGTCGGTATAGACCGTCTGCCAGCACAGGAAGCCGCACCACACCCGGCCGTACAGGGCGCTGATCAGGAACAGCGCGATCGCCGCCACCACCAGGATGCCGGTCAGGTAATAGATTTCCTGCGGCCAGATCTCCAGCCCGAAGCAATAGGCCCGCCGTCCGGCCAGATCGATCAGGATCGCCTGATCGGGGGCGCCGGGGCCACGGTCCCAGCGCAGGAACGGCGCCAGATGCCACCACGGCACCAGCAGCGCCGCCGCCGCGAATTTCCAGCGGCGGAAACGACCCGAAACCGAGCGGGGATGGATCGTCTCACTCTTGGCATAAAGGCCCTGATCGTCCTGCGTGTTCACCGTCCACCCCCCAGGGTGTGGACATAGACCGCCAGCATGCGGATGGTGCCGGGATCGAGCCGTTCCGACCAGGCCGGCATCGAGCCGTGGCTGGGCCGGGTCACCTGCCGCACCACCAGGGCGCGGATCTCGGCGGCGCGGGCCTCCGGCGTCTGGTTGGTCAGCTTGCTGGCATACAGCCAGATCTGGTTGTTGAGCGGCGGCGCGCCGATCGCGGTGGTGCCCTCGCCGCCCTCGCCGTGGCAGACGGCGCAGTTCTCGGCGAAGATCGCCGCTCCGGGCAGGGCCGGATTCGGGCTGCGGTTGGCCACGGTCAGCACGTAATCGGCCACCTGCTGGATCTGGTCCGGGGTCAGGATGCCGTCGGCGCCGAATTTCGGCATTTCGCTCTGGTGGCTGTCGGGATTGGTGTTGCGGGCGCCGAACTTGATGGTCTGCTCGATCTCGGGCAGGGTGCCGCCCCACAGCCATTCATCGTCGGCCAGGGTGGGATAGCCGGGGGCGCCGACGCCGCCGACGCCGTGGCAGGGGGCGCAATTCTCCTCGAAGGCGATGCGGCCGCCGGCGCGGGCATAGGTCAGCAGCTCGGGGTCGGCCTCGACCGCCTCGATCGGCAGCGACACCAGCCGGTCGCGCCACGCCGCCCGCTCGGCCCGTTGCAACGCCAGTTCCTGCTCCAGCACGCCCCGCGAGGAATAGCCGAGCAGGCCATGGGTGAAGTCGTCGCGCAGCGGCCAGGTCGGCATCAGCACCCAATAGCCGACCGACCACAGCACGCAGGCCCAGAACACCACCACCCACCAGCGCGGCAGCGGGGTGTTGAGTTCGCGGATGCCGTCCCATTCGTGCCCGGTGGTGTGACGGCCGGTGACCGGGTCCTTCTCAACCGTTGCCATGGCCCAGCCTCCTTGCTGCCCGCGATTTGTGGCACACCGTTCGGGTCATTGGTCGTCGCGCAGCGGGATCTGCCCCTGCTGCTCGAAGTGGCGGCGATTGCCCGGTCGGTAGGCATAGACGAGGATCGCGCCGAACACCACCACCAGCCACAGCAGCCACAGCGGCCGCAGCATCTCGCCGATCAGTTCGCCCGCCATCGCTCGGATCCTCCGCTCAGCGGCGCAACGGGGCCGGGTCGATCTTGCTGAAATCGACCATCGTCCCGAGCACCTGGAGATAGGCCACCAACGCGTCCATTTCCGTCACCGGGGCGTCCGCCGCCGCCTCGACCGCCCGGCCCAGCCGCAGGCGCGGATAGCGCGCGGCGACCGGCGGCGGGCTGGCGGTGGGGTCGGCCGTCGCCTGCGCCTCAAGGTCGCGGGCGGCGTCGGCGATCGCCTGATCGTCATAGGGCACGCCCACCACCCGCAGCGCCCGCAGCCGGTCGCCGATGTCGTGGTAATCGAGCGGCCGCAGCAGATGGGGATAACCCGGCATGATCGAATCCGGCACCACCGTGCGCGGGTCGATCAGATGGCGGACATGCCAGTCGCTGGCATATTTGCCGCCGACCCGGGCCAGATCGGGGCCGGTGCGTTTCGAGCCCCACTGGAACGGGTGGTCGTATTTCGATTCGGCGGCGAGGCTGTAATGGCCATAGCGCTCGGCCTCGTCCTTGAACGGGCGGATCATCTGGCTGTGGCAGTTGTAACAGCCCTCGCGCACGAAGATGTCGCGCCCGGCCTGCTCCAGCGGGCTGTAGGGGCGGACGCCGTCAACCTTCTCGATGGTCGATTCGATCGAGAACAGCGGCGCCACCTCGACCAGCCCGCCGATCGACACGGTGATCAGGATGCCGACCGCCAGCAGCAGGGTGTTGGTCTCGATCCGGGCGTGATGCTTGAACAGGGACATCGGCCGGTCCTCCTCGCGGGCGGGTCAGGCGGCGGCCGGAGCCGGCGCCACGCGGGGCGCCGAGCCACGGATCGTCCGGGCCACGTTGTAGGCCATCACCAGCGCGCCGAGCAGGAACAGCGCCCCGCCGGTGGCGCGGATGACGTAATAGGGATGCATCGCCTTGACCGTCTCGACGAAGGAATATTGCAGGAAGCCGTAGCTGTCATAGGCCCGCCACATCAGCCCCTGCATGATCCCCGAGATCCACATCGCGGCGATGTAGAGGACGATGCCGATGGTGGCGATCCAGAAATGGATGCCGACCAGCCGCAGCGAATGCATCTCGGCCCGCCCCCACAGCCGGGGCACCATGAAATAGATCGCCCCGAACGAGACGAAGGCGACCCAGCCGAGCGCGCCGGAATGAACGTGGCCGATGCCCCAGTCGGTGTAATGCGACAGCGCGTTGACCGAGCGGATCGCCATCAGCGGCCCTTCGAAGGTGGCCATGCCGTAGAACGCCACCGCCGTCACCAGGAAGCGGATCACCGGATCGGTGCGCAGCTTGTCCCACGCCCCGGACAGGGTCATCAGCCCGTTGATCATGCCCCCCCAGGACGGCATCCACAGCATCACCGAGAAGGTCATCCCCAGCGTCTGCGCCCAGTCGGGCAGCGCGGTGTAATGGAGGTGGTGCGGCCCGGCCCAGATGTAGAGGAAGATCAGCGCCCAGAAATGGACGATCGACAGCCGGTAGGAATAGACCGGCCGCTCGGCCCGCTTGGGGACGAAATAATACATGATGCCGAGGAAGCCGGCGGTGAGGAAGAAGCCGACCGCGTTGTGGCCGTACCACCATTGCACCATCGCGTTCTGCACCCCGCCGAACAGCGGATAGCTCTTGGTCAGGCTGACCGGTACCGCGAGATTGTTGCCGACATGGAGCAGGGCGACGGTCAGGATCATCGCCAGATAGAACCAGTTGGCGACGTAGATGTGCGGTTCGCGCCGTTTGATCAGGGTGCCGACGAACTGGACCAGATAGAGCACCCACACCACCACCAGCAGCAGGTCGAGCGGCCATTCCGGCTCGGCATATTCCTGCGACTGGGTGATGCCGAGCGGGTAGGAACAGATCGCCAGCAGGACGAACAGGTTGTAGCCCCAGAACACCATCGATCCCAGTTTCTCGCCGCCGAACAACGCGGCGCGACAGGTGCGCTGCACCACGTAGAGCGAGGTGGCGATCAGCACGTTGCCGCCGAAGGCGAAGATCACGGTGGTGGTGTGGACCGGGCGCAGCCGGCCGAAGCTGGTCCATTCCAGGTCGAAATTGAGGGCGGGGAAGGCCAGCTGCCAGGCGATGAAATCGCCGAACAGGAAGCCGAGCACTCCCCACACCACCGCGGCCAAGGTGAATTTGCGGATCACCGCTTCGCAATAGGGAACGGGGGCGGGGGCTGGTTGCATGCCGGTCTCCTGGGCTCGACGGGGCGAAGCGGCGTCGCGGTCACGTTTCCTGCTCAAGATATACATCAAATTGTTTAGGGTTGCACCGTTTGGCGCAGTGCCGGCGGCCATGCGCCGCCATCGGGGCGGCCAATCCTTTGCTTGGCGGCGGCGGGCGGCTTCTCTACAGTGCCGGCCATGACCGATCAAGCCATCCTCCCCCCCGATTCCCCCGCCACCCGGCCGAGCCTGACCCTGGGCAAGGGCCATTCCCGCCGCCTGCGCGCCGGCCACCCCTGGGTGTTCTCCAACGAGATCGAGATGACGGTCGAAACCCGGCAATGGAGTCCGGGCGGATTGGTCACCCTGGTCGATGCCGGCGGCGAACGGCTGGGGGTGGCGACCTTCAACCCGCATTCGCTGATCTCGGCGCGGCTGCTGTCGCGCGATCCGGCGACGGTGATCGATCGCGCCTTCCTGGCCGGCAAGCTGAAGGCGGCGCTGGCCCTGCGCGACACCCTGTTCGACCGCCCGTTCTACCGGCTGGTCCATTCCGAGGCCGACGGCCTGCCCGGGCTGGTGATCGATCGCTTCGGCGACGTGCTGGCGGTGCAGACCAATACCGCCGGGATGGAGCGCCTGCTGCCCGATCTGCTGGCGGTGCTCGACGACCTGCTGGCCCCGCGCGCGGTGATGCTGGCCAATGACAGTCCGGTGCGCGGGCATGAGGGGCTGGCGCTCGAACATCGCCTCGCCGCCGGCCGGATCGACGGTCCGGTCGAGCTGGAGGAAAACGGGGTCCGCTTCATCGCCGATCTTCAGGACGGGCAGAAGACCGGCTGGTTCTACGACCAGCGCGACAACCGCGCCGCGGTGGCGCGGCTGTGCCGGGGCCGGCGGATGCTCGACGTCTACACCTATGCCGGCGGCTTCGCGGTGCAGGCGGCGATGGCCGGGGCGAGCGAGGTGATCGCGGTCGATCGCTCGGAAGCGTCGCTGGCGCTGGCGACCGGGGCCGCCGCCCTCAACGGCGTGACCATCGGCGCGGCGCGGGCGGAATCCTTCGCCGAGATGGAACGCCTCGCCGCCGCCGGGGAAAAGTTCGGGGTGGTGGTGGTTGATCCCCCCGCCTTCGTCAAGTCGCGCAAGGACCTCGCCGCCGGGGCCAAGGGCTATCGCAAGATGACCCGCCTCGCCGCCGCTTTGGTCGAGCCGGGCGGGTTCCTGTTCTGCGCCTCCTGCTCGCACCATATGCCGGTCGAGGATTTCGCCACCGAAACCGCCCGGGGCCTGGCCCAGGCCGGCCGCACCGGTCGGATCCTCCGCTCGGCCGGCGCCGCCGCCGACCACCCGGTCCACCCCTGGCTGCCGGAAAGCGCCTACCTCAAGGCTCTGCTCTACCAGCTCGACTGATCCCGCGAGTCAGGCGGGCTGCCGCCCGCCGGCCCGCTTGGGGAGC
>JBDLVO010000337.1:0-3818 GCA_039804805.1 Pseudomonadota bacterium | reverse complement strand
CCCACTATCTCGCCTTCGCGGTGATGCCGTTCGGCGGCGACAAGACGGTGGCGATCACCGCCTCGCTGAAGGGGCTCGGCCCGGCGCTCGACGCGCTGAAGCGCTGAAGCGCGGGCACGGGACGGACCGGATTAAAGACCGGGCGACAGGGAGCAGGGCGATGGCGGACCTCGGCGATCAGACGGCGGACGGCGTCGGCGCCCCCGACCCCGAGATCGAGCGCGCCCGCGCCCTGGTCCATCAGGGCCGCAACGCCGAAGCGATCGAGACCCTGCTGGCGACGGTGCAGGCGCGGCCGGGTTTCGCCGGCGCCTATTCGATGCTGGGCTCGATCCTGCGGTTCGAGGGGAAACTCGACGCCGCGATCGCCGCCCACCGCCAGGCGATCGCCTGCGACCCGGCCCGGGCCGAGGCCTATAGCTGCCTGGGCGCCGCCCTGTGCGACCGGGGCGACCTCGATGAGGCGATCGAGGCCCACCGCCGGGCGATCGCGCTGGGGGCCGACGGGGCCGGCGCCTATGCCCCGCTCGCCGCGGCCCTGCTGGCCAAGGGCGAGATCGAGCCGGCCCGCGCGATGACCGCCGCCGCGCTGGCGCGCAACCCGACCGACGCCCCGGCCCATTTCACCCTGGCCCGGCTGCTGCTGCTCGACGGCGACCTCGCCCGGGGCTGGGAGGAATATGAGTGGCGCACCCGCCCCGGGGTGATGCGGCGGACGGCGCGCCCCTTCCCCTGCCCGTTGTGGCAAGGCGAGGATCCGCTCGGGCGTACCATCCTGCTCCATGCCGAACAGGGGCTGGGCGACACGATCCAGTTCGTCCGCTTCGCCGCCCGGCTGGAGGCGGCGGGCGCGCGGCTGGTGCTCGAAGTGCAGCCGGCGCTGGCCGGACTGATCGCCCGTTCGTTCCCCTGCGCCCGGGTGCTGCGCAAGGGCGAGACGCTGCCGCCGGTCGATTTCCACTGTCCGCTCGGCAGCCTGCCCCACCGCTTCGGCCTCACTCTCGACCGCCTGCCCGGCCCGGTGCCCTATCTGGTGCCCGATCCGGCGGCGGTGGCGGCCTGGCGCCAGCGGCTGGGCGGGCTCGGCGGGCTCAAGATCGGGATCGCCTG
This sequence comes from Pseudomonadota bacterium, assembly GCA_039804805.1. GTDB lineage: Bacteria > Pseudomonadota > Alphaproteobacteria > Rhodospirillales > Magnetospirillaceae > Phaeospirillum. The sequence goes on along the minus strand of JBDLVO010000337.1, from coordinate 2,708 downwards.
GGCCGGCAATCCGACCTATCAGGCCGACCATGCCCGCTCCTTCGCCCCCGGCCGGGTTGCCGAGCTGATCGCGGCGCTGTCCCGCCCCGGAATCACCCTGTTCGCGTTGCAAAAGGACCCTCGGCCGGAGGATCGCGCCGCGCTGGCGGCGGCGGCCGGACGGGTGCTCGACCTGTCGGCGGTGGTGGGCGATTTCGACCATACCGGGGCGATCGCCGCCGCGCTCGACCTGATCGTCTCGACCGACACCTCGTTGCCCCACCTCACCGGCGCGCTGGGATTGCCGACCTGGCTGCTGCTGCCCCGGGTGCCGGACTGGCGCTGGCTGCTCGACCGCCCCGACACCCCCTGGTACCCCAGCCTGCGGCTGTTCCGTCAGCAACAAGCCGGCGATTGGGACGGCGTGCTGGCCGCCCTCGCCGCCGCGCTGTAGGCGAGCCCTACGCGCCACGTATCGGGAATCAGGCGGGCTGCCGCCCGCCGGCCCGCTCGGGGAGCAAAGCTCCCCGAACCCCTCATTTTTTTGAGTGATGAATCAATAAACAAGAAGGGGGTCCGGGGCATCGCCCCGGCGGGCGCGCGGGCAGAGCCCGCGTAACTGATCGGTATGGCGCACGGACGGGAGCGTCAGGCCCGTTCCAACGCGGCCGACGCGCGCGAGGCGGGGCCACGCACCGCCAGCGGGCAGATCAGATCGACGGTTTCGTCGGCGATGGTGATCTCGACCGGCAGGCGGGCGACGATGTCGCCGTCGCCCTGGACCGGAGCGCCGCGCGGACCGGTGATGACGATCGAGCGGGCTGACACCACCTGGACCTCGGGCAGTTCGGGCAGCTTGCCCAGCGGCAAGGCGAGGCCGTAGCGCAGCATGCCGGTAACCCCGGCGGCGGGGAGGATGCAGACCTCCAGCCGGGGGGCTTCGAGATCGGCGTCGGGAGCGGCGACGAACGGCCCCCCATAGAACCGCCCCTTGCAGGCCACCGCCATCCGCCCCTCATAGGCAACGCCGTCGGCGCGGATGGTCAGCACCGGAAAATCGTAGCCGACCGCCTGTTTCAGCCCCTCGACCACATAGGCCAGTTTGCCGGCATGGCGCTTCAGCGCGATGTTGACCCCGGCGACGACATGGGCGTCGAGCCCGGCCCCGGCCATCAGCAGGAAGCGGCGGCGGTTGGCGAGGCCGAGATGGACCCGCCGCGCCGGGCCGAAGGCGATGGCGCGGGCGATCTGATCGGCGTCGCGCGGGGCGAGCCCGATCTCGCAGGCCAGCACATTGGCGGTGCCGAGCGGGATCACCCCCAGCGCCGGACCGCCCTCGACCAGGGCCAGCCCGTTCAGCACCTCGTTGACGGTACCGTCGCCGCCGGCCGCCACCACCGCGTCGTAATCGGCGCGGGTGGCGCGGGCGGCGATGGTCTCGGCGTCGCCCCGGCAGGTGGTCTCGGCGACGGTGACGGCGCAGCCCAGCCGTTCCAGCCGTTCGACCACACGGAGCAGGCGCCGCCGCTTGTGCCGGCCGGCGGTGGGATTGTGGATGATCAGCACCCGGCGCGGCGGGGGCGACATCGCGGGAGCTTCGGGGGGTTCGGTCATGCGTAATGCCAACATGGGGATTCGGTATAGCAAACAATGACAGCGAATCATCAGTGAATTAATTGTGACCCTCCGCCTTCACTTTGATGAATTTTGCCCCGGGACACCGGGTTCGATATGTACAACCGCCCCCGCGACACACTAGAACCCCCCTGCCCCTTCTCTTTCAAACCAGCCCAGGACAGGTGGATTCATGAACGCCAATACCGACATCAAGCGGCGTTACCGGACCATCTGGATTTCCGACATCCATCTCGGCACCCGGGGCTGCAAGGCCGAGGACCTGCTCGACTTCCTGAAAAGCTGCGAATCCGACACCCTCTATCTGGTCGGCGACGTGATCGATGGCTGGCGGCTGCGCAAATCCTGGTACTGGCCGCAGAGCCATAACGACGTGGTGCAGAAACTGCTGCGCAAGGCGCGCAAGGGCACCCGCGTGGTGTTCGTGCCCGGCAACCACGACGAATTCGCCCGCGACTATCACGGCATGCTGTTCGGCGACATCCGCGTCGCCACCAGCGCGATCCACCAGACCGCCGCCGGCAAGCGGCTGCTGATCATCCACGGCGACGCCTTCGACGGGGTGGTCAAGCACGCCAAGTGGCTGGCCCATCTCGGCGACGGCGCCTACACCCTGGCGCTGTCGCTCAACCACTGGCTCAACGTGGTGCGCCGCGCCCTCGGCTTCCCCTACTGGTCGCTGTCGGCCTACCTCAAGCACAAGGTCAAGAACGCGGTCCAGTACATCGCCAATTTCGAGGAGACGATGGCCGAGGAGGCCCGGCGCAGCCAGGCCGACGGGGTGGTGTGCGGCCACATCCACCACGCCCAGATCCGCCAGCTCGAAGGCGTGCTGTACTGCAACGACGGCGACTGGGTCGAAAGCTGCACCGCGCTGGTCGAGAATTTCGACGGCAGCCTGGAGATCCTCCACTGGCTGCGCGAGCCCGGCCTCTACCTCCACAACGCCGCCCTGTCCGACGGCACCGCCCGGCCGCTCGACGCCGCGCCGCCGGTGGCCGCGCCCTGACGGCGATGGCCGGCGCCGCCCCCCCGTCCTTCCCCCGTCTTCCCGTCCCCCCTCCCCCGGCCGCCGCGCCGGCCGGCCTGCCGCA
>JBDLVO010000336.1:0-3363 GCA_039804805.1 Pseudomonadota bacterium | reverse complement strand
CCGGCCGGCTGGCGCACGCTGGAGGCCCCCGCCGACCCCGCCGCCGCGCTCGACGCGCTCGATCCCCCGCCGGCCGGAGTCCTGTTCGACAGCGTGGTGACCTGGGCCGCCGCCCGCTTCGCCCGCGACGATGGCGCCATCCTGGCCGAATGGGATCGCCTGCTCGACTCGTTCCGCGCCCGGCCCTGGCCGGTGATCGTGGTCGCCGACGAGATCGGCTGGAGCCCGGTGCCGATGGATGCCGAGCTGCGCCGCTTCCGCGACCTGTGCGGCTGGCTGGGCCAGCGGGTCGCCGCCCGCGCGACCGAGGCCTGGCTGATGGTCGCCGGCCTGCCGCTCCGCCTCAAATGATCGCCGCTCTCCGGCGCGAAGCCCGCGCCCTGGCCGCCGCCTGGATCTATTTCACCCGGCTGCCGCTGCCGCTGCGGATCGAGTTCGACGCCGACGACTGGCGCCATGCCACCTCGTGGTGGCCGCTGGTCGGCATCGGCATGGGGGCGGTGACCGGCGCGGTGCTGATCCTGGCCGGGCCGCCGTGGGGGGCGGGGATCGCCGCCGGGCTGGCGCTCGGGCTCGGCCTGCTGCTGGGCGGGGCCCAGCACGAGGACGGCTTCGGCGATTGCTGCGACGGCTTCGGCGGCGGCGGCGAGGATCGCGAGAAGATCCTCGCCATCATGAAGGATTCCCGCGTCGGCGCCTTCGCCGTGGTCGGGCTGGTGGTGCTGCTCGGGCTCAAATGGCAGGCGCTGGCGGCGCTGCCGGCCGGATTGCTGCTGCTCGCCCCGATCGCCGCCGCCGCCCTGTCGCGCGCCGCCGCCGCCGGGCTGATGGCGGTGCTGTCCTACGCCCGCACCGGCCCCAGCCGCGCCGCCCCGGTGACCAGCCGGCTGCGCGGCTTCCGCCTCGTCCTGCCGCTGGTGCTGGGCGCGCTGCCGCTGGCGCTGCTGCCGGCGGCGGCGGCGCTGGCGGCGCTGGGGGTGGCCCTGGCCGGCTGGGCACTGGCGGCGCTGTGGCTCCGCCGCCGGCTGGGCGGCTATACCGGCGACGGGCTGGGCGCCACCCAGCAGGTGATCGAGATCGCCCTGCTGCTGACCCTGATCCCGCTGGCGGCGCCATGATCCTGGTCCGCCACACCACCCCGGCCGGGGCCGAGGGACGCTGCTATGGCCGGCTCGACCTGCCGGTCAGCGAGAGCCTGTTCGAGGCCGAGGCGGCGCGGACCGTCGCCGCCTTGCCGCCGGGACCGAAACGGATCTACGCCAGCCCGTCGCTGCGCTGCCGGCTGCTGGCCGAGCGGCTGGGGGCGCCGGTGACCTTCGACGAGCGGCTGCTCGAACTCGATTTCGGCGCCTGGGAAGGGCTGCGCTGGGAGGCGATCCCGCGCGACCAATTGGCGGCCTGGTGCGAGAATTTCGTCGAGGCCCGCCCGCCGGAGGGCGAGACCTTCGTCGAACTGGCCGCCCGGGCCGAGGCCTGCGCCGCCGAGATCGAGGCCGCCGCCGGCGGGGCCGAGCCGGTGCTGGTGACCCATTCCGGGGTGATCCGCGCTTTGCTGACCCGGGCGCGCGGCCTGCCGCTGGCGGCGGCGTTCGATTTCGAGGTCGCCTATGGCAGCGTCCATCGCCGCTGACCGGCCGCCAGCGCCCGGAAAAGCCCCTTTTTCCCGCCAGCCCTTGCAGCAACGCGGGGAGGATCCCCATCTTGTCGGGGTGACATGACGTTGTTTCGTCGGGCCGTCCCTGCTATATCAGGCCTCGATTGATCGACGGAGAGGTTGACCGATCCCTTTTCCCGTCGCCACGCGCCAGAGCGCTCCCACACCCGGATATCTTTTCATGGCCAGACGCAGACAGATTTACGAGGGCAAGGCCAAGGTCCTGTTCGAGGGACCCGAACCCGGCACCCTGGTTCAGTACTTCAAGGACGATGCCACCGCGTTCAACAACCAGAAGCGCGGCACCATCACCGGCAAGGGCGTGCTGAACAACCGCATTTCCGAATATCTGATGCTGCGCCTGGGCGAGATCGGCGTGCCGACCCATTTCGTCCGTCGCCTCAACATGCGCGAACAATTGGTGCGCGAGGTCGAGATCATCCCGCTCGAGGTGGTGATCCGCAACGTCGCCGCCGGCTCGCTCGCCACCCGCTTCGGCCTGACCGAGGGCACCCCGCTGCCCCGCTCGATCGTCGAGTATTACTTCAAGTCCGACGCGCTCGGCGACCCGATGGTGTCGGAAGAGCACGTTACCGCCTTCGGCTGGGCCAATACCCAGGATCTCGACGAGATCATGTCGCTGGCGCTCAGGATCAACGATTTCCTGTCCGGCCTGTTCCTCGGCGTCGGCATCCGGCTGGTCGATTTCAAGATCGAGTTCGGCCGGCTCTACAACGGCGACGACATGCAGATCGTGCTGGCCGACGAAATCAGCCCGGATTCCTGTCGCCTGTGGGACATCCGCACCGGCGACAAGATGGACAAGGACCGCTTCCGCCGCGATCTCGGCGGGGTCGAGGAAGCCTACCAGGAAGTCGCCCGCCGTCTCGGCATCCTGCCCGAGGGCGGCCCGCGCGACCTCAAGGGCCCGCAGACCATGCAGTAAGGCCGGCCGGCGCGGGCGCCCCGCCCGCGCCGCCGTCTCTTTTCCCATCTCACGACCACTTCGGAAGACAGCGACCGTGAAAGCCAAAGTTACCGTGACCCTCAAGACCGGCGTGCTCGATCCCCAGGGCAAGGCGGTGCAGCATGCCCTGGCCACGCTCGGCTTCGCCGGGGTCGGCGAGGTCCGTCAGGGCAAGCTGATCGAGGTCGAGCTGGCCGAGACCGACCGCGCCCGCGCCGGGGAGGAAGTCGAACGGATGTGCCGCGCGCTGCTCGCCAACCCGGTGATCGAAAATTATTCGATCGAGCTGGTTGATTAACATGGCGCCGCGCGCGCTTTCGTTCCTGTTGGTGTTGGTGCTGGGCTGGCCGGCTTCCGCGCTGGCCCAGGACAAGGCGGAATCGCGCAGCGAGACCGGCAAGGTGGTCGACGCCGTCATCGACGGCGTCGGCGACTTCCTGAACGTTCTGGGCGGCCCGCCGATTTCCAGCCCCAACGCCTTCCTCAACCTGCCCGCCGCCGGCGACGACAGCGCCGCCCCAACGGAAAAGCAGCCGGCCGCCGCGCCCGCGCCCGCCCACCCGGCGGTCGCCGTTCCCGCCGCGCCGCCGCCCGCCGGCACCGTCGAGGCCACACCCGCCGCGCCCGCGCCGACGACCCCGCCCCGTCGGCAGACCCCGCGCCCGGCCACCGCCGCCGCGCCCGTACCGCTGACGCCGCCGGTGATGCCGGTGGCCCGCCCGGCCCAGGTCACCCCGGTCGC
>JBDLVO010000335.1:0-3745 GCA_039804805.1 Pseudomonadota bacterium | reverse complement strand
TCGATCGCGGCAACGTGCTCGGCGTGCTGTCGCTGGTGTTCTGGGCGATCACCGTGATCGTCTCGATCAAATACGTGGTGGTGATCATGCGCGCCGACAATCGCGGCGAGGGCGGCTCGCTGGCGCTGATGGCGCTGGTCGCCCATGCCGCCGAGGGACGGCGCGGCCTGTCGATGCTGGTCGGCGCGCTCGGCATCTTCGCCGCCGCGCTGTTCTACGGCGACAGCATGATCACCCCGGCGGTGTCGGTGCTGTCGGCGGCCGAGGGGCTGGGGGTGGCGGCGCCGGCGCTGGAGCACGCGGTGCTGCCGGTCACCCTGGTGGTGCTGATCGGCCTGTTCCTGATCCAGCGCCAGGGCACCGGCACGGTCGGCCGGCTGTTCGGGCCGGTGATGTTCGGCTGGTTCACCGTGCTGGCGATCCTCGGCCTGCGCAACATCGTTCTCACCCCCGGGGTGCTGGCCGCGCTCAGCCCGCATTACGCGGTGGCCTTCCTGTTCGACCACGGCTGGGGCGGCTTTCTCGCCCTCGGCTCGGTGGTGCTGGCGGTGACCGGGGCCGAGGCGCTCTACACCGACATGGGCCATTTCGGCCGGCTGCCGATCCGGCTGGCGTGGTACCTGTTCGTGCTGCCGGCGCTGATGCTCAATTATTTCGGCCAGGGGGCGCTGCTGCTGCACGATCCGTCGGCGCTGGCCCATCCCTTCTTCCGCCTCGCCCCGGCCTGGGCGACGATGCCGCTGGTGCTGCTGGCGACCGCCGCGACGGTGATCGCCAGTCAGGCGGTGATCTCGGGCGCCTTTTCGGTTACCCGGCAGGCGATCCAGCTCGGCTATCTGCCGCGGATGGAGATCATCCACACCTCGAAGGAGGAAATCGGCCAGATCTACCTGCCGTTCATCAACTGGCTGCTGATGGTCGCGGTCTGCGCCCTGGTGATCGGCTTCGGCAGTTCCAGCAACCTCGCCGCCGCCTACGGGGTGGCGGTGACCGGGACGATGGTGATCGACGCCCTGCTGGTCGGGCTGGCGATGCTGCTGATCTGGAAATGGCCCCACCGCAAGATCGCCCTGTTCGTCGGCGGCTTCCTGGTGGTCGATCTCGCCTTCTTCCTCGCCAATGCGGTCAAGATCCCCTATGGCGGCTGGTTCCCGCTGGCGGTGGGTCTGGCGGTGTTCGTCACCCTGACGGTGTGGAAGCGCGGCCGCCGCCTGCTGACCGAGCGCTCGCGCGCCAACAGCCTGCCGGTGGCCGATTTCCTCGCCAGCCTGTCCGACCGGGTGCCGCGCGTGCCCGGCACGGCGGTGTTCCTGACCGGGATGAGCGAGGGGGTGCCGGTCGCCCTGCTGCACAATCTCAAGCACAACCGGGTGATGCACGAGCGGGTGGTGCTGCTGACCGTGCTGGTCGAGGAGACCCCGTTCGTCGCCCCCGAGCGCCGGCTGGAAAAGCGCGAACTGGCCCCCAACGTGATCCGGCTGCTGCTGCGCTATGGTTTCATGGAAAGCCCGAACATTCCGAAGGCGCTGGCTCAGGCCAGCACCGCGCAACTCGGTTTCTTCTACGAGCCGATGTCCCTATCCTATTTCGTGTCGCGCGAGACGGTGATCCCGCGTCGGCGTCCCGGCCTGTTGGGCTGGCGCGAGCAGATGTTCGCCACCCTGTCCCGCACCGCCACCAGCGCCTCGGACTTCTTTCACCTGCCGAGCGACCGGGTGGTCGAACTCGGCAGCCAGGTCGAGATCTGAAGGGGGAAACCGATCCTGTCGCCCACCGTGCCCGATCCCGCCGCCGTTCCGCCGCCCGTGCCGGTCTGCGCCCCGCCCGCCGCCGCGCCAACGCCGGCCCGCCTTGCCGCGCTGTCGCTGGCGGCGGTCGGGGTGGTCTATGGCGACATCGGCACCAGCCCGCTTTACGCCCTGCGCGCCTGCTTCGGCCCGGCGCTGGGGGTGGCGCCGACTCCGGCCAACGTGCTGGGGGTGACCTCGCTGGTGATCTGGGCGCTGCTGCTGGTGGTCAGCCTCAAATATGTCGGGCTGGTGCTGCGGGCCGACAACCGCGGCGAGGGCGGTATCCTCGCCTTGCTGGCGCTGGCGCTGCGCGCGGTCGGGCCGCGCGCCTCGGCCGGGCTGCTGATGGCGCTGGGCCTGACCGGGGCCGGGCTGTTTTTCGGCGACGGGATGATCACCCCGGCGATGTCGGTGCTGTCGGCGGTCGAGGGGCTGGAGGTGGAAAGCCCGGCCTTCGCCTCGGTGGTGCTGCCGCTGACCCTGCTGATCCTGGTCGGGCTGTTCATGCTGCAAAGCCGGGGCAGCGAGCGGGTCGGCCGGCTGTTCGGCCCGGTGATGGTGGTGTGGTTCGTGGTGATCGGCCTGCTCGGCGCGGTCCAGATCGCCCAGCAGCCGACCATCGTCGCCGCGTTCGATCCCCGCCTCGGGGTGATGTTCCTGATCCACCACGGCTGGGCCGCCTTCGCCGTGCTGGGGGCGGTGGTGCTGGTGGTGACCGGGGCCGAGGCGCTGTACGCCGACATCGGCCATTTCGGCCGCACCGCGATCCGGCTGGTGTGGAGCCTGCTGGTGCTGCCGGCCTTGCTGCTCAATTACCTCGGTCAGGCGGCGCTGCTGCTCGACAATCCGGGGGCGGCGGAAAACCCGTTCTTCCTGCTGGTGCCGGACTGGGCGGTGCTGCCGATGGTGCTGTTGGCGATGGCGGCGACGGTGATCGCCAGTCAGGCGGTGATCTCCGGGGTGTTCTCGCTGTCGCGTCAGGCGATGCAGCTCGGCTATTCCCCCCGCCTCGCCATCCGCCACACCTCGGACGAGGAGGAGGGGCAGGTCTATGTCCCGCGCGCCAATTGGTGGCTGCTGACCGGGGTGATCGTGCTGGTGGTCGGCTTCGGCAGTTCCAACGCCCTGGTCTCGGCCTACGGCGTCGCCGTCACCGGGACGATGGTGGCGACGACGGTGCTGGTGATGGTGGTGGCGCGGCTGAGCTGGGGCTGGCCGCTGGCGCTGTGCCTGGGTCTTGGCGCGGTGATCCTCGCCGTCGATCTGACCTTCTTCGTTTCCAACCTGCTGAAGGTCGGCAGCGGCGGCTGGTTCCCGCTGGTGGTCGGGGCCGGGATGCTGCTGCTGATGGGGACGTGGCGCAAGGGCCGCGCCATCCTGTCGCGCCGCCTCGCCGAGGGGGCGCTGACGCTCGACCAGTTCATCGCCCAGCAGAAGGACTCGAAGGGGGTGATCCGGGTTGGCGGCACCGCCGTCTACATGACCAGCGCCTCCAACGTCGTCCCGCTCGCCTTGCTGCACAACCTCAAGCACAATCGCGCGCTGCATCGCCGCATCGTGTTCCTGACCGTGCTGGTCGAGGACATCCCCCGCGTTCATGGCCGCGACCGCATCGAGGTGGTTGCCCTGGCCGATGGCTTCTACCGCCTGATCCTGCGCTACGGCTTCGTCCAGGAACCCGACGTGCCCAAGGCGCTGCGGCTGTGCAAGGCGCTGGGCCTTGATTTCGACCTGATGGACACCTCGTTCTTCCTCGGCCACGAGAACATCGTCTCGGGCGATCAGCACGAAATGCCGGAATGGCGCGAACGCCTGTTCGTGGTGATGAGCCGCAGCGCCGTCTCCGCCACCGAATTCTTCCGCATTCCCCCCGGCCGCGTGGTCGAACTGGGCGCCCAGATCCGGTTGTAGAGGTGGGCTCCGCCCACACCCGCCAAGGGCCGCAGGCCCTTGGA
>JBDLVO010000334.1:0-5623 GCA_039804805.1 Pseudomonadota bacterium | reverse complement strand
CCGGGGCATCGCCCCGGTTGGGTTTGGGCGAAAGCCCAATAGCTTTCCGGCCCAAATGAGACTTGCTGGAGCGGAGTTGCGGGATGAATTCGCTGGTCAACCTCCTCGTCGCCTTCTCGCTGCGGCAGCGGGTGCTGATGGTGCTGCTGCTGCTGGCGCTGATCGGCGCCGGGGTGGCCGCCTTCTTCCGCCTCAACATCGAGGCCTATCCCGACCCGGTGCCGCCGCTGGTCGATATCGTCACCCAATCGGCCGGGATGTCGGCCGAGGAGATCGAGCGCACCATCACCATCCCGATCGAGATCCAGATGGCCGGGATCCCCCATGTCCAGGCGATCCGCACCATCTCGCTGTTCGGCCTGTCCGACGTCAAGGTTCAGTTCACCTACGATTTCACCTATCAGCAGGCCGAGCAGTGGGTGATCAACCGGCTCAGCCAGTTGCCGGCGCTGCCGGGCGGAGCCGAGCCGACCCTGTCGCCGGAAAGCCCGATCGGCGAGATCTTCCGCTACCGGCTGGTCGGCCCGCCCGGGATGGGGGTCACCGATCTGCGTACCATCGCCACCTGGATGCTGGAGCGCCGCTTCAAGGCGGTGCCGGGGGTGGTCGACGTCAACACCTGGGGCGGCAAGAGCAAGACCTACGAGGTCGCGGTCGATCAGGACCGCCTCGCCGCCCATGGCCTGACCCTGCCGCAGGTGCTGACCGCGCTGGGCGCCGCCAACACCAATGTCGGCGGCCAGACCATCACCATCGCCGAACAGGCGGCGGTGGTGCGCGGCGTCGGCCTGATCCGCTCGGTCGCCGATATCGGCGGGGTGGTGCTGGCGGCCAATAACGGCGCCCCGGTGCGGCTGGCCGACGTGGCGACGATCACGGTCGGCCATCTGCCCCGCCTCGGCATCGCCGGGATCGACGACGACGACGACATCGTCGAGGGCATCGTGCTGATGCATCGCGGCGCGCGCAGCAAGCCGACCATCGAGGCGGTCGAGGCCGAGGTCGAGCGGATCAACGCCGCCGGCCTGCTGCCGCCCGGGGTGCGGATCGAGCGGATCTACGACCGCAGCGACCTGATCGGCCTCACCACCCGCACCGTGGTCGAGAACATGGTGATGGGGATCCTGCTGGTGTTCCTGGTGCAATGGGCCTTTCTCGGCAATCTGAAGAGCGCCCTGATCGTCGCCGCCACCATTCCCTTCGCCCTGTTCTTCGCGGTGCTGATCATGACGGCGCGGGGGGAATCCGCCAACCTGCTGTCGGTCGGCGCGATCGATTTCGGCCTGATCGTCGATGCCACGGTGATCATGGTCGAGAACATCTTCCGCCATCTCGCCGAAAGCCGGGCCCAGCGCTGGGGCGACGGCTCGCGGCTGCACCGGCTGCGGACGCGGTCCGGCTTTCCCGGCAAGCTCGGGGTGATCATCCATTCCGCCACCGAGGTCAACCGCTCGATCTTCTTCTCGGCGGCGATCATCATCGCCGGCTTCCTGCCGCTGTTCACCCTGTCGGGGGTCGAGGGCCACATCTTCGGGCCGATGGCCAAGACCTACGCCTATGCCATCGCCGGCGGCCTGATCGCCACCTTCCTGATCGCCCCGGCCTTGAGCGCCCTGCTGTTCCCCGACGCGATGGAGGAACGCGACACCCCGCTGGTGCGCGGGCTGCACCGGCTCTACGACCCGCTGCTGGCCTGGGCGCTCGACCATCGCCGACCGACCCTGGCCGGGCTCGGCCTGCTGCTGGTGGCGACGGTCGTCTGCGTGCGCGGGCTGGGGCTGGAATTCCTGCCCCATCTGGAAGAGGGCAATCTGTGGATCCGCGCCACCCTGCCGCTATCGGTGTCGCTCGAAGCCGCCAATTCCCAGGTCAACGCGATGCGGCGCGAGATCAAGGGCTTCCCCGAGGTGCGGACGGTGGTGTCGCAGAACGGCCGCCCCGACGACGGCACCGACGCCACCGGCTTCTTCAACGCCGAATTCTTCGTGCCGCTGCAACCGGCCGAGGCGTGGCGGCCGGGCTATGACAAGGAGCGGCTGACCCGCGAGCTGGGCGCCCGGCTGAGCGAACGCTTCCCCGGAGTCGAGTTCAGCTTCTCGCAATATATCGAGGACAATGTCGCCGAGGCCGCCTCGGGGGTGAAGGGGCAGAACTCGGTCAAGCTGTACGGTCCCGACCTCGCCGTGCTGGAACGCACCGCCCGCCAGATCCGCGAGGCGATGCGCGGGGTGGCCGGGATCGAGGACCTGTCGATCCTGGAGGCGCTGGGCCAGCCGACCCTCCAGATCGAGGTCGATCGCGCCGCCGCCGCCCGCTATGGCCTCAACACCGGCGACGTCACCACCACGCTTCAGGCGGCGATCGGCGGCCAGAGCGGCGGCGTGCTCTACGAGGATGGCAGCGACCGCAATTTCCCGATCATCGTCCGCCTCGCCCCCGCCGAGCGGTCGAGTCTCGACGCGATCCGCCGCCTCGCCATCGGCGCTCCCGGCCCCGACGGCACCACGCTCCAGGTGCCGCTGGCCGAGCTGGCGCGGATCCGGCTGGTGTCGGGCGCCTCGTTCATCTATCGCGAAAACCAGGAACGCTACCTGCCGATCAAGTTCAGCGTGCGCGGCCGCGACCTCGGCGGCGCGGTGCTGGAGGCGCAGAGGCGGGTGGCCGAGCAGGTGACCCTGCCGCCCGGCTACCATCTCGACTGGGTCGGCGAGTTCGGCGAATTGCAGGAGGCGATGGCCCGCCTCGCCGTGGTGGTGCCGCTGGCCCTGCTGCTGATCCTGATCCTGCTCTACCTCAATTTCGCGACGGTGTCCGACACCCTGCTCGCCGCCAGCGTGATGCCGATGGCCCTGATCGGCGGGCTGTTCTCGCTGGCGGCGACCGGCACCCCGTTCAGCGTCTCGGCGGCGATCGGCTTCATCGGCCTGTTCGGCATCTCGGTGATGGAGGGGATCATCGTCGTCTCCTTCTTCAACCAGTTGCTCGACGACGGGCTCGGGCGGCGGGCGGCGTTGCTGCGTTCCTGCCGCACCCGGCTGCGTCCGGTGATGATGACCTGCATCGCCGCCTGCGTCGGCCTGCTGCCGGCGGCGCTGTCGAGCGGGATCGGCTCGCAGGTGCAGAAGCCGCTGGCGCTGGTGGTGGTCGGCGGCATCCTGCTGGCCCCGGCCCTGATCCTGGTGATCCTGCCGGTGCTGATCGACCTGTTCTCGCGTCATCCCGCCCCGGAGCCCACGCCATGACCCGTCCGCCCACCCCGCCCGCGCGGGCGCTGCTGCTCGCCTTGGCGCTGGCCGGCTGCGTCGGTCCCGATTTCGTCCGGCCCGACCCGCCCGCCGCCACCGCCTACCAGCCCGGCCCGCCGCCGGAGCGCACCGCCGCCGCCGAGGCCGGGGGCGGCGGCGCCCAGCGTCTGCTGGCCGGGGCCGAGGTGCCGGCGGAATGGTGGCGGCTGTTCGGTTCGGAGGACCTGGACCGGCTGGTGACGCGGGCGCTGGAATCCAACCCGACGGTGGCGGCGGGCGAGGCGGCGCTGAAGGCGGCCCAGGCGGCGACCGAGGCCCAGCGCGGCGGCTGGTGGCCGACCCTGACCGGCGCGTTCGCCTCGACCCGGAGCAAGACGTCGCAGGCGGTGTCGGCCAACACCACCGCGTCCTCGCCGGTGGCCAGCCTGCACACCGCCCAACTGAGCCTGTCCTATGCCCCCGACCTGTGGGGGGGCGTGTGGCGTCAGGTCGAGGGACAGGAAGCGGCGGAGGAGGGGCAGCGCTTCCAGTTGGCGGCGGTGCGGCTGACCCTGGCCGCCGACGTGGTGCTGGCGGCGGTCAACGAGGCGATGCTGCGCGATCAGATCGCCGCCCAGGAGGAGATCGTCGCGATCGAGCGCGACGTGCTGGCGATCCAGCGCCGGATGGCCGGGCTCGGCCAGAGCGCCGAGGCCGACGCGGTGATGCAGGATGCCGCCCTGGCCCAGGCCGAGGCGGCGCTGCCGCCGCTGCGCCAGCAGCTCGCGGTGCAGCGCGACGCCCTGGCCGCCCTGACCGGCGCCGGGCCCGACCAGCCGCCGGCCGAAACCTTCACCCTGGCCGGATTGCACTTGCCCGAGACGGTACCAATCAGCCTGCCGGCCCGGCTGGTCGAACGCCGCCCCGACATCCGTCAGGCCGAGGCGACGCTGCATGCCGCCACCGCCGCGATCGGGGTGGCGATCGCCGACCGGCTGCCGCTGCTCAACCTGACCATCGATGCCGGCAGCGCCGCCGCGCTGCTGAGCGGCAAGGATCACGGCTATGCGCCGGCCAAGACCGCCTTGTTCACCCCCGGCACCGGCTTCTGGGGCCTGGGGGCCGGGCTGTCGCAGCCGTTGTTCGACGGCTTCGCCCTGGCCCGCCGCCAGGATCAGGCCGAGGCCGAGGCCGAACAGGCGGCGGCGCTTTATCGCGCCACCGTGCTGGCGGCGCTGCAATCGGTCGCCGATGCCCTCCAATCCCTGCAAGCCGATGCCGATACCCTGCGCGCGGCGCGGCGGGCCGAGGCGGCGGCCTCGGACAGTCTGGCGATCGCCCGCCGCCAGCTCGACCTCGGCGCGGTGGCGCCGCTGGCGCTGCTGACCGCCGAACAGACCGCGTTGCAGGCCCGCGCGGCGCGGATCCAGGCCGAGGCCAACCGCCTCGCCGATACCGCCCGGATGCTCCAGGCCCTCGGCGGCGGCTGGGGGTGAACAAAGGTGGGCGCTGCCCACACCCGCCAAGGGCCGGAGGCCCTTGGATCCCTTCAATGGTCGGGAGCGGACAGGTCGGTCCGTTTGGGGGCGGGCGCTTGCCGCGCGAAGGAGCAGGAAAGGGATCCAAGGGCCTTCGGCCCTTGGCGGGTGCGGGCGGAGCCCGCGTCTCGTGAAATCCAGGTGAAAGCTTGCCGGGGTATTTCATGGGGGAACGCAAACCAGGGGAGGCCAGGATGAGATATGCAAGCGGATGGGGGGCGGCGCTGATGGTGCTGCTGGCGGCCTTGCCGGCCGGCGCGGCGGAAAGCGGGTGTCAGGCCGAGGCGGCGGCGGCGGTGGCCGATTGGCGGGCGGCGTGGCCGACCTGGCCGGCGGTCAAGCCGGGCAACGCGATGGTCAGCGACCATTTCGGCCATCGCCACGCTTTGGCCGATTACGAGGCGATGCTGCGCCGGCTGCGCGCCGGCCGCGCCGCCTGCGACCAGGGCGATCCGGTCACCGCCGCCGCCGAGCTGCGCCTTGTCGAGCATTGGCTGGGCGAGGATACTGAAGCGGCCGGCCCGGCCCGGATGGCGCGAGGAGGATGACGGCTTGCGGGTGCTGCTGGTCGAGGACAACGAGCGGCTGGCGGGGCTGGTGCTGGCCGCGCTGGAGCGCGCGGGCGAGACCGCCGAC
Source organism: Pseudomonadota bacterium (assembly GCA_039804805.1). GTDB lineage: Bacteria > Pseudomonadota > Alphaproteobacteria > Rhodospirillales > Magnetospirillaceae > Phaeospirillum. Next base: position 225 of record JBDLVO010000334.1, on the reverse strand, counting down.
GGCGTCGCCGGGATGGAGGAGGCGCTGGCGGCGCTGGCCACCGCCGCCCATGACGCGGTGATCCTCGATCTCGGTCTCGCCGACGGCGACGGGCTGACCCTGCTGCGCGACCTGCGCCGGCGGGCCAATCCGGTGCCGGTGCTGATCATCAGCGCGCGCGAGCGGTTGGAGGACCGGCTCACCGGGCTCAATGCCGGCGCCGACGATTACCTCGCCAAGCCGTTC
>JBDLVO010000333.1:0-6946 GCA_039804805.1 Pseudomonadota bacterium | reverse complement strand
AAGCGTCGGATTCGTTGATCGCCGCCGACATCAGCCCGAACAGATGGGAATGGTAGACCGCGACCGCGTCCTTGATGTCGAGGCTGCGCTCGGTCTGGGTGAACACCACGTCGTTGAGACGGGCGACCGCCGCGTTCTGCTGGCGGGCATTGCCGACCACCAGCCCGGCGAGCACCACCAGGGCGAGGATGCCCACCGCTGGGGCGATGACGACTTTCTGAAAAAGGGGAAGATCGCAGAAAGCTTTCATCTCGGGGGCATCCCTTTCCGGGCCGCGGGAACGTCATAAATCAATAAAAGCGCCCATCACTGGACGTAATAGCCGGAGCCGCACACAAACTTGTCGGCCACCTTCTCGATATAGACCTTCTTCATCACGACCTTGCGGGTGGTCGGGTTCGGCCACTTGTAATCGACCCAGCCCTTGCCCTCGGTCTTGGCCTTGTCGACCACCGCGACATTGACCAGCACGCCGTCGGGATCCTTGAAGCCCAGCACGTTCTTGCCGATCAGGGCGGGATTGCCGCCATGGGCGACGTTGATGCCCTCGAGCGAATGGCAGAAACCGTACAACTCGCCCTTCACCCACGGCCCCTTGAGGTCGCTGAAATCGGCGAAAGCCTTGTCGGTGCCGACCTCGGCGACGTGGGCCTGCATCTTGCCGACGAAGGCCACCACGTCTTCCGCCGTCGGCTGGGCGACCTGGGCGAGCAGCGGCGGAGCGGACAGCGCCAGCATGGCCGCCGTCAGCGTCAGGGTACGAAAAGTCCGTTTCATCCAGCGATCTCCGGTTATGCGAAGTGTGACATCGGGTGGAAACACCCCTCCCGACAGGCCCACGCCGGGATGCGCGCCACGGGAAGTGGAGGGAGTATGTGATGCCACCGGTGAAAGATAGCACAAAGCGCTGGCGAGGTTAACAATGATTCCACCGCCCCAACGGATATGCGGCCCCCATTTTTAAATAAAATTTTAACAATGGAACTAAACCGTCAACAGAGTAGGGGTTTTTACAAACCTTTTCATTTTTGCGTCTGCTTTGCGAATGGATGGAAAACGCCTCATCTCTCTTCCACGATCAATCGTGGCGAATGGGAATCATGAACGCGACACAGGCGCTTCCGCCGCCACCCTTCGCGACAAAAAACAACTTGATTTTCAAGGGGAGCGCGCCCCATCCCCCGCCGCCGCCGGACCCCAGGCCCGACCGGGTGGACTTTTCGGTGCGCCGGATCCTATAACCGGAGCATGAGTGACTCTGCCCCCCTGCCCTTCCGCAAGATGCACGGCCTCGGCAACGATTTCATCGTGCTCGACGGCCGGACCGACCCGCGCGCCCTGGCGCTCGACCCGGCCCGGGTGCGCGCCCTGGCCGACCGCCGCGCCGGCATCGGCTGCGACCAGTTGATCGTGATCGCCCCGCCGCGCGACCCCGCCGCCGCCGCGCTGATGCGGATCTTCAACGCCGACGGCTCCGAGGTCGCCGCCTGCGGCAACGCCACCCGCTGCGTCGCCTGGCTGCTGATGAGCGAGAGCGGCGGCGCCCGTACCGTGATCGAGACCAAAGCCGGCCTGCTGCGGGCCGAATCACGCGGCGCCGAACGGGTGGCGGTCGACATGGGCCCGGCCCGGCTCGGCTGGGAGGAGATCCCGCTGGCCCGGCCGCTCGACACCCTTCACCTCCCTCTCGCCGCCGGGCCGCTGGCCGACCCGGTCGCGGTGGGGATGGGCAACCCGCACGCGGTGTTCTTCGTCGCCGACACCGAGGCGGTCGATCTGGCCGCGCTGGGGCCGGGGCTCGAACACGACCCGCTGTTCCCGGCCCGCTGCAACATCGAGGTGGCGCAGATCCTGCCCGCCGCCGCGCCCGATTGCGGCCGGATCCGCATGCGGGTGTGGGAACGCGGCGCCGGCATCACCCCGGCCTGCGGCACCGGCGCCTGCGCCACCCTGGTGGCGGCGGCGCGGCGCGGCCTGACCCCGCGCCGGGCCGAACTGATCCTCGACGGCGGCAGTCTGGAGATTGCCTGGGGCGAGGACGGCCACGTCCTGATGACCGGCCCGGTGGCCACCAGCTTCACCGGCGCGGCGGCGCCCGCCTTGCTGTCGGCATGAGCGGCGCCGCCCCCAAGCCGACGATCCTGACCTTCGGCTGCCGGCTCAACAGCTTCGAATCCGAAGTGATGCGGGAGCATGCCGCCGCCGCCGCCGGCGGGGTCGAGACCATCATCGTCAACACCTGCGCCGTCACCGCCGAGGCCGAGCGTCAGGTCCGCCAGGCGATCCGCAAGGCGCGGCGCGACCATCCCGCCGCCCGCATCGTCGTCACCGGCTGCGCCGCCCAGGCCCATCCCGAGGTCTACGCGGCGATGCCGGAGATCGACCAGATCCTCGGCAACGCCGAAAAGCTGCGCCCGGAAATCTTCGCCACGCCGCCGGCCGAGCGGATCGTGGTCGGCGACATCATGCAATTGCGCGAGGTCGCCTCGCACCTGCTGTCCGGCTTCGAGGGCCGGGCGCGCGCCTTCGTCGAGGTGCAGCAGGGCTGCGACCACCGCTGCACCTTCTGCATCATCCCGTTCGGACGTGGCCCCAACCGCTCGGTGCCGCCCGAGCGGGTGATCGCCCAGGCGCGCGAACTGGTCGCCGCCGGCCTGCCCGAACTGGTGCTGACCGGAGTCGACGTCACCGCCTACGGCGCCGACCGGCCCGACCACCCCGGCCTCGGCGCGCTGGTGCGCCGGCTGCTGACCGCATTGCCCGAGCTGGCCCGGCTGCGGCTGTCCTCGCTCGACCCGGTCGAGGTCGATGACGAGTTGATCGCCTGCTTCGCCGAGGAGCCCCGCCTCGCCCCGCACGCCCATCTGTCGATCCAGGCCGGCGACGATTCGGTGCTGAAGCGGATGGCGCGGCGTCACCGCCGCGCCGACGTGCTGGCGCTCGCCGCCCGGCTGCGCGCCGCCCGCCCCGATCTGGTGCTGGGGGCCGACCTGATCGCCGGCTTCCCCGGCGAGGACGACGAAATGGCCCAACGCTCGCTCGATCTGGTCGAGGAGATCGGCCTGACCCACCTGCACGTCTTCCCGTTCTCGCCCCGCCCCGGCACCCCGGCGGCCGGCTTCCCCCGCCTGCCCGGCCCGGTGGTCAAGGCCCGCGCCGCCCGCCTACGCGCGGCGGGCGAGGCGGCGATGGCGGCGCTGCTGGCGTCACGGGTCGGCGAGATCGCGACGGTGGTGATCGAACGCGACGGCAAGGGGCATTGTGAGTATTATCTGCCGGTTAAAATGGGGGGGGACCCCGCCGCGCCGGGCAGCGTGACGCGGGCGCGGATCATCGCAGTGGAGGACGGCGTGTTGTGCGCCGAAGAGGAACGATGAGCAACGCATGGATTCCGGCGGCGGGGGGCCGCCATCTCGCCGCTTCGGCCGCCGCCGTTCTGACGCTGGCGGCGCCGGCCCTGGCCCACGCCGATCCGGCCGCCACCCTGCTGGCCGATCTCGCCACCCTGACCCAGCCGGGCCGGCTCGACCCGCTGTCGCTGGCGGTCGGCATCGTCCTGGCCGGCCTGCCGCTGCTGCTGCTGCTGGTGGCGACCCGGCGGATGCTCGGCACCGCCCTCAAGGCGCTGTCGCGTCAGGACGAGGCGGGCGAGCGGCTGCTGCGCGGCCTGCTGGCCGAACCCGACGCCTTCCACGCCTGGGTGGGCGAGCGCGAACTGCGCCCGGCCCGTCTGACCACGCTGCTGGGGCTCGATGACGAGACTCTGCCGCCCGGCTTCGCCGCGGTGCTGGGCCGGCTGACCCCGCAGGATTCGGCCCGACTCGACCTCGCCGTGCGCCATCTGCGCGGCGACGGCCTCGGCTTCGAGATGGAGGTTGCGCTGCGCCAGCCCGGCCGCCGCCTCCATGTCGCCGGCCTGCGCGCGCCGCGCGGCGAAGGACGCGAACGGGTCGACCTGCTGCTGCTGCGCGATCTCTCTCCCGCCGCCGTCCCCGCCCGCCCCGCCGCCGATCTCGACGTCCTGCTCGGCGCCCCGGCGCCGGCCACCGCCCCGGTCGGGGACGAGGGCTGGTTCGGCCGGATGCGGACCGGCCTGTCGAAATCCTCCACCCGGCTGACCCAGGGTCTGGCCGACCTGTTCACCAAGCGCAAGCTCGACGACGAGGCGCTGGAAGATCTTCAGGACCTGCTGATCACCGCCGATCTCGGCGTCGGCACCGTCACCCGGGTCACCGAGCATCTCACCAAGACCCGGCTCGACCAGGACATCACCGCCGACGAGATCAAGACGATCCTGGCCGACCAGATCACCACCATCCTCGAACCGGTCGCCCGGCCGCTGGAAATCGACCCGGCGCGCAAGCCGCATGTGGTGCTGGTGGTCGGGGTCAACGGCGCAGGCAAGACCACCACCATCGGCAAGATGGCGACCCAGTACAAGCAGGCGGGCCTCGCGGTCAGCCTCGCCGCCGGCGACACCTTCCGCGCCGCCGCGGTCGAGCAGCTCAAGGTGTGGGGCGAGCGCAGCGGCTGCCCGGTGATCGCCCGCGATACCGGCGCCGACGCCGCCGCGCTGGCTTTCGACGCGGTGACCCAGGCCGGCAAGCAGGGCGACGATCTGCTGTTCATCGACACCGCCGGCCGCCTCCAGAACAAGAGCGACCTGATGGCCGAACTGGCCAAGGTGGTGCGCTCGATCAAGAAGGTGGACGAAACCGCGCCGCATTCGGTGCTGCTGGTACTCGACGCCACCGTCGGCCAGAACGCCCATTCCCAGGTCGAGACCTTCCGCGACATGGTCGCCGTCACCGGACTGGTGCTGACCAAGCTCGACGGCACCGCCCGGGGCGGCGTGCTGGTCGCCTTGGCCGAAAAATTCGGCCTGCCGGTCCACGCCATCGGCGTCGGCGAACAGGCCGCCGACCTTCGCCCGTTCGATCCCCGCGCCTTCGCCCACTCGCTGGTCGGGATCGAAGAAAAGTAGGCGGGCTGCCCGCCCGCGCGCTTCGCGCGCGATAAAGCACGCTACGCGGGCTGCCGCCCGCGGGCCCGCTTGGGGCGAGGCCCCAAACCCCCTTTATTTTTGAAAATCAAGGGGGTCCGGGGCATCGCCCCGGGCCGGGTGCGGGGCGGCAGCCCCGCCGCCCTACGCCGCGGCGCGGAAGATGCCTTCGATCTCCTGCTGATTGGCCTGACGGGGATTGGTCAGGCCGCAGGCGTCCTTGAGGGCGTTGCTGGCGAGGATCGGCACGTCCTGGTCCCGCACCCCCAATTCGGTGAGACCGGCCGGGATGCCGATGTCGGCCGACAGGCGGCGGATCGCGGCGATCGCCGCGTCGGCCCCCTGGCGATCGTTCAGTCCGACGGTTTCGACCCCCATCGCGTGGGCGACGTCCTTCAGCCGCGACGCCGCCACCTCGGCGTTGAAGGCCTCGACATGGGGCAGCAGCACCGCGTTGCAGACACCGTGCGGCAGGTCGTAGAACCCGCCCAACTGGTGGGCCATGGCGTGGACATAGCCGAGCGAGGCGTTGTTGAAGGCCATCCCGGCCAGGAAGCCGGCATAGGCCATCGCCTCGCGCGCGGCGAGGTTGGCGCCCTCGGCCACGGCGGTACGCAGGTTGGAGGCGATGATCGCCACCGCCTTGAGGGCGCAGGCATCGGTGATCGGGGTGGCGGCGACCGAGACATAGGCCTCGACCGCATGGGTCAGCGCGTCCATCCCGGTGGCGGCGGTCAGCAGCTTCGGCTTGCCCAGCATCAACTCCGGATCGTTGACCGACAGCAGCGGGGTGACGTGACGATCGACGATCGCCATCTTCACCTGCCGGGCCTCGTCGGTGATGATGCAGAAGCGGGTCATCTCGCTGGCGGTGCCGGCGGTGGTGTTGATCGCGATCAGCGGCAACTGCGCCCGGGCCGAGCGGTCCACCCCCTCGTAATCGCGGATGCTGCCGCCGTTGGTGGCGGTCAGGGCGATTCCCTTGGCACAGTCATGCGACGAGCCGCCGCCGAGCGAGATCACGCAATCGCATTGCTCGGCCTGGAGCAGGGCCAGCCCGGTCTCGACATTGGCGACGGTGGGGTTGGGCTGGGCGCCGGGGAAGATCGCGCTGGCGATGTTCTCGCGCCGCAGCAGGCCGGCGATGCGGTCGGCGAGGCCGAGCCCGTGCAGCACCGGGTCGGTGACGATCAAAGCGCGGGTGAAGCGGTGGCGGGCGATCTCGGCCATCGCGCCGTCGAGGCACCCCGCCCCCATCAGGTTGAGCGAGGGGATGAAGAAAGCGGTCTGAGTCATCGGGCGATCCTTTGCGTGACGGAGGGCGGGGCTCAGAAGAAGCCGAGGGCCTGGGGGGAGTAGCTGACCAGCAGGTTCTTGGTCTGCTGGTAATGGTCGAGCATCATGTGATGGGTCTCGCGGCCGATGCCCGATTGCTTGTAGCCACCGAAGGCGGCATGGGCGGGATAGAGGTGGTAGCAATTGGTCCACACCCGCCCGGCCTTGATGCCCCGGCCGAAGCGGTAGGCGCGGTTGCCATCGCGGCTCCACACCCCGGCGCCCAGGCCGTAAGGGGTGTCGTTGGCCAGATGCAGCGCCTCCTCCTCGTCCTTGAAGGTGGTCACCGCCACCACCGGGCCGAAGATCTCCTCCTGGAAGATCCGCATCCGGTTGTCGCCGTGGAACACCGTCGGCTCGACGTAATAGCCGTCGGCAAGATCGCCGCCGAGATCGGCGCGGGTGCCGCCGGTCAGCAGCTCGGCCCCCTCGGCGCGGCCGATCTCGATGTAGGACAGGATCTTGTGCATCTGCTCGCTCGACGCCTGGGCCCCGATCATGGTGGCCGGGTCGAGCGGGTTGCCCTGGCGGATCGCCTTGACCCGGGCCAGAGCGCGTTCCATGAACCGCTCGTACAGGCTGTCCTGGATCAGGGCGCGCGACGGGCAG
>JBDLVO010000332.1:0-8089 GCA_039804805.1 Pseudomonadota bacterium | reverse complement strand
GGCGCCGCCCTCGGCCTCGGGCAAAGTCGGGCCGAGGAAACCGAGCGCGCCCATCTCGGTCATGATGGCGCGGTCGAACCGCTCGTGGCGGTTGGCCTCGATCACCCGGGGCAGCAACCGGTCGCGGCAAAAAGCGGCGGCGGTGTCGCGCACCATCCGCTCCTCCTCGGTCAGGCTCTCCTCCAGCAGCAGCGGATCGTCCCACAGGAAACGGCGTTTTTCGGCAGACATCGTCGCACTCCCCTCCGGTTGTCCTGGCGGCGGTTGAAACCCGCTTGACGCCAAAAAATGTATTATGGTACCCCAATGCCATTATCGTAGTTTCGAACCGGCCGCCGCGTCAAGAGGCGGCCCACCGGGGAGGTCCGACACATGACGATCGAGGCGCGGCGCTGGGTGATGACCGGGGTGGGGGCACCGCTGGAGCGGCAGGTGGTAACGCTGGCCGATCCCGGTCCGGGCGAGGTGGTGGTGGCGGTGGCCGGCTGCGGCGTCTGTCACACCGATCTCGGCTATTACTATGACGGGGTGCGGACCAACCGGGCGCTGCCGCTGACGCTGGGCCACGAGATCAGCGGCCGGGTGGTCGCCGCCGGTCCCGGCGCCGAATCCTGGCGGGGCCGGGCGGTGATCGTGCCGGCGGTGATCCCCTGCGGCGAATGCGACGCCTGCCGGCGCGGCAAGGGCACCATCTGCCCGCACCAGCAGATGCCCGGCAACGACATCGAGGGCGGCTTCGCCAGTCACGTCGTGGTGCCGGCGCGCGGGCTGTGCCCGGTCGATGAGGACCGCCTCGCCGCCGCCGGGCTGACCCTGGCCGATCTCGCGGTGGTGGCCGACGCCGTCACCACCCCCTATCAGGCGGTGGTGCAGGCCGGAATTGGTCCCGGCAGCCTGTGCGTGGTGATCGGGGTCGGCGGGGTCGGCGGCCATTGCGTCCAGATCGCCCGCGCCTTCGGCGGCACCGTGGTGGCGGTCGACGTCGACGACGCCAAGCTGGCGGCGGTGGCCGGCCACGGCGCCGCCGCCACCTTCAACGCCCGCGCCCACGATGCCAGAAGCCTGAAGAAGGCGGTCGCCGCCTGGGCCGAGGCGCACGGCCTGCCGGCGCGGGAATGGGTGATCTTCGAATGTTCCGGCACCGCCGCCGGCCAGCAGAGCGCCTGGAACCTGCTGGTGCATGGGGCGACGCTGGCGGTGGTCGGCTTCACCATGGAGCGGGTCGAGTTCCGGCTGTCGAACCTGATGGCCTTCCACGCCCGCGCGCTCGGCAATTGGGGCTGCCCGCCCGAGCTGTACCCGGCCGCGCTCGATCTGGTGCTCGACCGCCGGATCGAGCTGGCCGCCTTCGTCGAACACCATCCGCTCGACCAGATCAACCGGGTCTTCGACGACGCCCACGCCCACCGGCTCGGCCGCCGCGCCGTGCTGGTGCCCTGATCCGTCCCGCCGCATCCAACGGAGAGCGAACAGCCATGACCGCGCATTCCGCTTCCAGCCTTGCCGCCGCCGTTCCGGCCGCGTTGCATGATCACGATCTGGTGCCCGAGACGGTGGTGCCGGGGGTGTCGTATGAGAAGAGACCGGCCCGCACCCCCGACGGCGCAATGGTGCCCGGGCTCTACAACGCCTGGATCACGCTCGACAATCCGAAGCAGTTCAATTCCTACACCACCGAGATGGTCAAGGGGGTGATCCTGGCCTTCCGCGCCGCCTCCAACGCCCGCGACGTGGTCGCCACCGTGTTCACCGGCAGCGGCGACAAGGCGTTCTGCACCGGCGGCAACACCAAGGAATATGCCGAATATTACGCCGGCAACCCGCAGGAATACCGCCAGTACATGCGGCTGTTCAACGACATGGTGTCGGCGATCCTCGGCTGCGACAAGCCGGTGATCTGCCGGGTCAACGGGATGCGGATCGGCGGCGGCCAGGAGATCGGCATGGCCTGCGACTTCTCGGTCGCCCAGGACCTCGCCCGCTTCGGTCAGGCCGGGCCCAAGCACGGCTCGGCTCCGATCGGCGGCGCCACCGACTTCCTGCCGCTGATGATCGGCGCCGAGATGGCGATGGTGTCGGGCACGTTGTGCGAACCCTGGTCGGCGCACAAGGCGGCGCGGCTGGGGATGATCACCGACATCGTGCCGGCGCTGAAGATCGACGGTGCCTTCGTCGCCAATCCGACCGTGATCACCGACCGTTATCTCGACGAATACGGCCGGGTGATCCATGGCGAGTTCAAGACCGGGGCCGAGGCGGCGGCCGGGCGCGAACTGCTGAAGCGCGGCACGGTCGATCTGTCGCGGCTCGACGCCAAGGTCGAGGATTTGTGCGGCAAGATCCTGCTGACCTTCCCCGATTGCTTCACTAAGACGCTGGAGGAACTGCGCAAGCCGAAGCTGGCCGCCTGGAACGCCAACAAGGAGAACAGCCGGGCCTGGCTGGCGCTCAACATGATGACCGAGGCCCGCGCCGGCTTCCGCGCCTTTAACGAGGGGAGCAAGGACGACCGCGAGATCGACTTCATCGCCCTGCGTCAGGCCCTGGCCGCCGGCACGCCGTGGAGCGAGGCGCTGACCGAGCGGCTGCTGCCGGCGGCGAGGGCGGGACGATGAGCGGCGCGCCCGTTCTCTCCGTCCGGCCCGAGCGCGACGGCGCGTTGTTGCGGCTGACCCTGGCCCGGCCCAAGGCCAACATCATCGACGCGGCGATGATCGCGGCGCTCGACCACGCTCTGGCGGCGGCCGAGGCCGATCCGGGGCTGAAGGCGGTGCTGCTCGACCATGACGGGCCGCATTTCAGCTTCGGCGCCAGCGTCGCCGAGCATCTGCCCGACCAATGCGCGGCGATGCTGGCCGGGCTGCACGCCTTGATCCTGCGGATGGTGGCCTTGCCGCTGCCGATCCTGGTCGCCTTGCGCGGGCAATGCCTCGGCGGCGGGCTGGAGGTCGCTTGCGCAGGCACCCTGTTGTTTGCCGCGCCCGATGCCCGGCTGGGTCAGCCCGAGATCCAGTTGGGGGTGTTCGCCCCCGCCGCCTCCTGCCTGCTGCCGGAGCGGATCGGCCCCGCCGCCGCCGAGGCGCTGCTGCTGTCGGGCCAGCCGATCGACGCCGCCGAGGCGGCCCGGCTCGGTCTGGTCCATCGCGTCGCCGAGGATCCGGTCGCCGCCGCTTTGGCCTGGTTCGACCACGGCGTCGCCGCCCACAGCCCGTCCTCGCTGCGCTTCGCCCTGCGCGCCGCCCGGCTCGATCGGGTCGAGCGGGTGCGGGCTAGGCTGGCGGCGGTCGAGGCGCTCTATCTCGACGGCCTGATGGCGACCCGTGACGCCGCCGAGGGACTGACCGCCTTTCTCGACAAAAGACCCGCCGTGTGGGAGGGCCGCTGACCATGACCGGTTCCGCAGAAATCATCGCCTCTTGCCAGAGGATCCACGACGACCTCGACTTCGCCCACGCCCGCGCCTGGAAGGCGGCCGAGCCCGGCCGCAAGGTGGTCGGCTTCCTGCCGGTCTATGTCCCGCTCGAACTGATCCATGCCGCCGGCTGCCTGCCGCTCGGCCTGTTCGGCGGCGGCGACCGGATCGAGGTGATCCACGGCGACGCCTATTACCAGAGCTACATCTGCCGCATCCCGCGCTCGACCGTCGAACTCGGGGTCAGCGGCCGGCTCGATTTCGTCGATGGCATGCTGTTCCCGTTCGTCTGCGACGTGATCCGCAATCTGTCGGGGATGTGGAAGCTGATGTTCCCCGGGGTGTGGAGCAAGTTCTTCGACACCCCGCAGAATTTCGACCCGGCGGTCGGCGGGGCCTATTACGTCGAGGAATTGCGCGAACTGCGCGACGGGCTGGCGGCGCTGACCGGCCGGCCGGTCGAGGACGCGGCGCTCCGCGCCTCGATCGCGCTCTACAACGACAACCGCCGGCTGGTGCGCGCGGTCTATGCCGCCCGCGCCGCCGAGCCGTGGCGGGCCCCGGCCGCCGATGTCTATCTGCTGATGCGGGCCGGGCTGATGATGCCGGTCGAGGAGCACAACCGGCTGCTGGCCGCCTATCTCGCCGCGATCGCCGTCGAGCAGCGCCCCCGGCGCGACAATGTCCGGGTGGCGATCTACGGCTCGTTCTGCGAACAGCCGCCGCTGGCGCTGATCAAATCGATCGAGATGGCCGGCTGCTACGTGGTCGAGGACGATTACGCCCTGGTCAACCGCTTCCTCACCACCGAGGTGGCGACCGAGGGCGATCCGCTTCAGGCGCTCAGCGACGCCTATCTCGGCCATTCGGTCGAGACCGCCTGCAAATATGTTCCGGTCGAGGCCGACAAGGGCCGGTTCCATCTCGACCGGGTGCGCGATTGCGGCGCCGAGGGGGTGATCTATGCCAGCCCCAGCTTCTGCGACCCGGCCTTGCTCGACCGGCCGATGATCTGCCACCGCCTGACCGAGGCCGGCATCCCCCACATCGCCTTCAAATACGCCGAGAATTCCGGCCAGATGCAGCCGATCCGCGAACAGGCCGGCACCTTCGCCGATTCCATCAAGCTGTGGAGCTGAGACCATGAGCGAGATCGTCAAGGAGCCCTCGATGCTGCTGCAGAAGGAGATGATCGCCCGTAATTACGACGCGATCACCTCCAAGCACGAAACCGGGCGCAAGGTGGCCTCGACCTTCGTCCCCGGCAATCTCAACGAACTGCTGATGTGCTTCGGCCTGGTCAACAATCTGCCCGAGATCAACGCGATCCAGAACGGCATGCGCAAGCGGTCGGGCGACTACATCATGGAGGCCGAGAAGCGCGGCCATTCCGAGGATGTCTGCACCTACGTCAAGGCCGACATCGGCATGATGGGCAAGGGCGCCATCGCTCCCAACGGCCGGCCGTTCCCGGTGCCGGATGTGCTGCTGCTGTCCTATACCGGCTGCTACACCTTCATGAAATGGTTCGAGCTGCTGCGGTCGCAGTACCAATGCCCGACCGTGATGCTGCATGTCCCCTACGAGGGCGACGGCCACACCACCCGCAACATGCGCGACTACGTCGTCCGCCAGTTGAAGGAGGTGATCATCCCCGGCCTGGAGGCGGTGTCGGGGGTCAAGTTCGACATCGACCGGCTGCGCGCCTATCTGCGCGCCTCGGCCCGGGCCGAGGACGATCTGGTGTGGTGCCTGGAACAGGGCAAGCGCAAACCCTCGCCGATCGATGCCTATTTCGGCGGGGTCTATTACATCGGCCCGATCTTCACCGCCTTTCGCGGCACCCCCGAGGCGGTGGCCTATTATCAGGCGCTGCGGCGCGAGGTCGAGGCGCGGATCGCCGCCGGCCAGGGGCCGGTGCTGCCGGACGGAAGTTCGTTCGACCGCCAGAAATACCGGCTGGTGGTCGAGGGCCCGCCCAACTGGACCAGCTTCCGCGAGTTCTGGCAGATGTTCAGCGACGAGGGCGCGGTGGTGGTGGCGTCGAGCTACACCAAGGTCGGCGGCCTTTACGACCAGGGCTTCCGCCACGATCCCGACCACCCGCTCGAATCGCTCGCCGATTACTGCCTTGGTTGCTACACCAACCGCAGCCTGCCGACCCGGGTCGATCTGCTCGCCCGCTATGTCGAGGAATACGAGGCCGACGGCCTGCTGATCAATTCGATCAAGAGCTGCAACAGCTTCTCGGCCGGCCAGTTGATGATCATGAAGGAGGTCGAGCGCCGCACCGGCCGCCCCGGCGCCTTCATCGAGACCGATCTGGTCGATCCCCGTTATTTCTCCGCCGCCAACGTCAAGAACCGGCTGGAAAGCTATTTCCAGATGATCGAGCAGAAGCGCCGCTCGCTCGGTCAGGCTGCCTGAGGAGGACCCCGCGATGCGCTGCTTCATCGGAATCGATCTCGGTTCGACCACCACCAAGGCGGTGGTGATGGACGAAAACAGCCAGGTGCTGGGCCGGGGCATCACCAATTCGCGCTCGAACTACGACACCGCCGCGCAGGTGTCGAAGCAGGAGGCGCTGATCGACACCCGGCTCACCCTGTTCCGCCGCGCCCTGGCCGGGGTGCCGGCGCTGGCCGGGCAGGTCGAGGCGATCCTGGCCGACCTCGAACGTCATTTCCGCCACATCCAGTATCTCGAACAGCTCGACGATCTCGAACGCACCTGCGCCGAGGCGGTGCGCGGGCCGCGCTTCGCCGGGCGGGAACGGGCGGTGGCCGAGGCGCTGGCGGCGGTGTTCGCCCGGCTGCGGGCGGATTCGGCCACGCTCTACGCCGCCGGGGGACGGCGCAAATCCGACTTTTTCCGCGATCTCGCCGGGGCGGCGTTCATGACCGAGGGCGAGGCGGTGTGCCGCGCCGCCGGGCTGCCGTTCGAGCTGCTGCTCAACCTCTATGACAAATCGATCATCGCGGTCGAGAACCGTCCCCCCGCCGGCGAGATGGAGGCCAAGTTCCTCCGCGCCCTCGAACGCGGCGCGGCGGGCGGGACCGATCTGCTCGCCCCGGTGCAGGCGGCGCTGGCGATCCCGCTGGAGGAGACGCATGTGGTCGGCACCGGCTATGGCCGGGTCCGGCTGCCCTTCCCCAAGGAGCAGATCCGCTCCGAGATCCTCTGCCACGGTCTCGGCGCCCACATCATGTATCCCGGCACCCGCACCGTGCTCGACATCGGCGGCCAGGACACCAAGGGGATTCAGGTCGATGCCGACGGCATCGTCGAGAATTTCCAGATGAACGACCGCTGCGCCGCCGGCTGCGGCCGCTATCTCGGCTACATCGCCGACGAGATGAACATCGGCCTGCACGAACTGGGGCCGCTGGCCAGCAACGCCACCCGGCAGGTGCGGATCAATTCGACCTGCACCGTGTTCGCCGGGGCCGAACTGCGCGACCGGCTGGCGCTGGGCGAAAAGCGCGAGGACATCCTGGCCGGGCTGCACCGCGCCATCATGCTGCGGGCGATGTCGATCCTCAGCCGGGCCGGCGGGGTGCGCGACCAGTTCACCTTCACCGGCGGTGTCGCCAAGAACGAGGCGGCGGTGCGCGAGCTGCGCGGCCTGATCCGCGACAATTACGGCGAGGTCCAGATCAACATCGACCCCGACTCGATCTACACCGGCGCGCTGGGCGGGGCGGCGTTCGCCGTCCGCGCCGCCGCCTGAGCCAGGAAAGGAGATCCCATGACCGCGATCCTCACCGCCGGCATCGATATCGGCGCCGGCTGCGTCAAGAGCGTGCTGTTCCGCGTCGAGGAGGGCGAGGCGCACTGGCTGGCGCGCGACACCGCCCGCATCCGCAGCCGCGATCCGTTCCGGCTGGCGGAGGAGGGCTTTCACGCCCTGCTGGCCCAGGCCGGCGTCGCGGCCGAGCAGGTGGCCTATGTCGCCTCGACCGGCGACGCCGAAAGCCTGTCCTTTGCCACCGGCCATTTCTATTCGATGACCACCCATGGCCGGGGCGCGGCGTTCCTCGACCCGGCGGCGCGGGCGGTGCTCGATATCGGCGCCCTCAACGGCAGGGCGATCCGGATCGACGGCGGCGGCAAGGTGCTGTCCTACAAGATGACCAGCCAGTGCGCCTCGGGCTCGGGCCAGTTCCTCGAAAACATCGCCCGCTATCTCGGCATCGCCCAGGACGAGATCGGCGCCCTGTCGCGCACCGCCGACGCGCCGGAAAAGGTGTCGTCGATCTGCGCGGTGCTGGCCGAGACCGACGTGATCAACATGGTGTCGCGCGGCATCTCCGCCGCCAACATCCTGAAGGGGATCCATCAATCGATGGCGGTGCGCCTCGCCAAGCTGCTGAAATCGGTCGGCGCCGCCGAGGGGCGGGTGCTGATGACCGGCGGCCTTGCCCTCGATGACGGATTGGTCGCCGCCCTCAACGAGGCGCTGGCCGAGGAACAGGTCCCGCTCACGGCGGCCAGCCATCCCGACTCGCTCTATGCCGGCGCGATCGGCGCCGCGCTGTGGGGAGCGTTCCGCCATCGCAAGCTGGAACGCCTCGCCGCCTGAGCCCCTTGCCGGGCTCCGCCCGGACCCGGCCGGGGGGAAATCCCCCCGGCACCCCCCCTTATTTTTGAAAAGAAGGGGGTCCGGGGCATCGCCCC
>JBDLVO010000331.1:0-4320 GCA_039804805.1 Pseudomonadota bacterium | reverse complement strand
ACGGTGCCGCCCAGGGCGTGGCCGGCGAGACGGTCGATCGTCACCGCGCCGTTGCCGGCGAGGGTGAGATGGGCCGACAGCGGCGCCAGAATCGCCTCGCGCAGGCGCAGCCCGGCGAGATCGAGGTCGATCACCGCGCTCGGCAGCCGGCCGAGCGGCTCGGCCTCGACCTTGCCGCGCGGCACCGCCGGCGGCACCGGCGGCGCTCCGCTCCCCGCCGCCGCCGCGCCGGCGCCACCGGGACGGGGCACCAGCCGGGCCAGCGGGGTGATGCGGGTTCCCGACGGCAGGAACGGATCGAGCCGGACCTCGCCGCCGGCGAGACGGAGGCGCGGCGGCGCGTCGGCCGGGAAGCGGACCTGGCCGATCAGGCGGGCCTCGCCGGCCGACAGGCTGAGATCGTCGAAGCCGGAACCGGCGGCATCGGCGGTCAGCCGCGCCGACAGATCGAGCGCGCCGTCGCGGCCGGGACGGTAATCGGGCGCCAGCAGCCGCACCGCCTCGGCATAGCTCGGGCCGCGCAGGGTCAGCCGGCCGGCGCCCAGCCCGGCGCCGGGCTCGCCGTCGAAGCCGAACTGGAGGCCGCGCGCGGTCAGCCGGGCGCTGACGGTCTCGGCCCAGGTGAGCGAACCGGACATTTGCAGGGTGTCGAGCCCCAGCGTCAGCGGCGCCAGGATCAGCCGGTCGGGCCGGGCCTCCAGCGTGGCCTCGAGCCGGGCGCTGGCCGGCCAGGGACCGGCCCCGCCCCCGCCCGGCCACAGCCAGGCGCGCAGCCGGGGCGGATCGGCGCTGGCGAGGCGCAGCCGGCCGGTCGCGGCCGGCCCCTCCGCCTCCATCGTCACCTGACCGTTGAAATCGAGCCCGGTGGCGCCCGGCAACTGGGCCGAAAGCTGGCTGACCGTCAGCACCCCGCCATCGAGCAGGGCGTTGAGGCGGGGCTGGCCCACCACCCCGCCGCGCCAGCGCACCGACTCGGCGCCAAGGTCGAGATTGAAGGTCAGATTGCCCGGCAGCGGCAGCCGCAGCATCGCCACCGGGGCCGCCGCCAGCGCCAGCGGCGGCATGGCGGCCGGAGCGCCGGACGAGGAGGATGAGGGGGTCGGGGCGGGCGCGGCCGGGGCCTGATCGAGGTCGAGGCCGCCGCCGCGCAGGCTGAGATCGACCGCCACCGGGGCGCGGCCGAGCGCCGCCACCAATTCGCCGCCGACCCGCGACGCCCCCAGCGTCAGGGTGATGCCCTGCACCGCCGCTTCCTCGCCGGTCACCACCAGCCGGCCCTCGCCGGTCAGCGGCAGGTCGGGCAGCGCCGCTCCCGGCAGGGCGCGGGCCAGCGAACCCAGCTCCAGCCACACCCGGCCATGGGCCTGGCGGTCGGCCACCGCCGCCTCGATCCGGGCCTTGCCGCCGCCGGCGCCGGGCAGGGTCAGCGTCGCCCGCACCGGCACGGTGGCGCCGCCGCCGGGGCGGCCGCCCTCGGCCTCGACCGGCAGGTCGATCCCGCCGACGCTGACCCGGCCTTGCGCGGTGAAGCCGCCGTCGAAGCGGCCGTCGGCGGCGAAGATCTCGCCCAATTCGATCCGGCCGTCGAGCCCGATCCCGCCGCCCAGCCGACCGCCCGACAGATCGACCCCGGTCACCGCGATCCGCCCGGCCAGCAGCGGCCACAGGCCGAGATCGAGCCGGATCCGTTCGAACCCGGCCGCCCCCACCGTCACCCGCCCCAGCGTCACCGCCGGATCGGGCAGCAGCCGGGCCGAGATCGGCCCCGTCACCGTCACCGGCCAGCCGATGGCGGCGGTGGCGGTGCGTTCGATGCCGGGGCGCAGCGAACTCCAGTCGATCAAGGCGGGGACCACCCCCACCGCAACCAGTCCGCCGGCCAGGGTGACGGCGGCAATCTTGAGGGCAACCGAGGTCATGATCGTTCCGCGGCGAGCAAATCGGCGGCGGCGGGCGGCGGGGCGGCGGTCTCGCCGTCGGGCGCGGCGACGGGCGGCGCGGCGACGGGCGGCAGATCGGGGCCGGAGCCGGGGGCGGCGCCGGGGACGGCCGGGGGCAGCGTCAGCAGCGCCTCGGCCAGGGTGGGATGGACGCCGAGGGTGGCGTCGAACTGGGCCTTGGTCGCGCCGCATTGCAGCGCCACCGCGAAGCCGCCGATGATCTCGGCGGCGCCGGGGCCGAGCACATGCACGCCCAGCACCCGGTCCTCGTCGCGATCGACCACCAGCTTGACCAGCGCGCCGGACTCGCGCCCGGTCAGGCGCTCGCGCAGGGTGCGCGGCCGGGCCAGATGGGTTTCGACCCCGCCGCCATACAGCCGGCGCGCCTCGTCCTCGCCCAGGCCGACGCTGGCCAGCGCCGGGGTGGTGGCCAGCGCGATCGGCACCAGATGATGCTCGACCGCGGTGGGGCAGCCGTCGAAGGCGGTGTGGACGAAGGCCTCGGCCTCGGCCAGCGCCGCCGGGGTCAGCCGCAGCCGGTCGGTGACGTCGCCCACCGCCCAGATCGAGTCGACCGAGCTGCGCGAATAGGCATCGACCGCGATCCCGCCGCGCGGCCCGAGCGCGACTCCGGTCGTCTCCAGCCCCAGCCCGGCGGTGTCGGGCACCCGGCCGGTGGCGACCAGCACCAGTTCGGCCTCGATCGGCGCCGCCGTCTCGCCGCCCGGCCCGGCCAGACGCAGCCGGTTGAGCGGGCCGTCACGCTCGATCGCCAGCGGCTGATGGCCGCGCACCAGCCGCACCCCGCGCGCCTCCATCGCCGCCGCCAGCCCGGCGCGCAGGTCGGGATCGAACCCCGGCAGCGGCGCCTGGGCCCGCATCACCTGGGTCACCTCGACCCCCAGCGCGGTGAAGATGCAGGCGAACTCGGCCGCATGCGGCCCGCCGCCCAGCACCACCGCGCGGCGGGGCAACTGCATCAGGTCGAGCGCCTCGGTGGTGGTGACGGCGTGTTCGCAGCCGGGCAGATCGGGCAAAGCCGGCCGGCTGCCGGTGGCGACCAGCAGCACCGGGGCGGTCAGCACCCGCTCGCCCACCGCGACGGCGCGGGGGCCGGCCAGCCGGCCGCGCCCCTCGATCAGGGTGACGCCGGCCTCGCGCAGCGCCAGCGTCGCCGCCGTTTCCTGGCGGGTGATCTCGGCGTTCTTGGCCGCCATCAGCCGGGCCCAGTCGAACCCGGCCGCCCCGGCCTGCCAGCCGAACGCCTCGGCGGCGGCGAAATCCTCGGCGAAGCCGGCGCCGATCGCCAGCAGCGCCTTGGGCAGGCCGCCGCGCGCCACCCGCGCCCCGCCGACCCGGCCGGATTCGATCACCGCCACCCGCCGCCCCGACGCCGCCGCCAGGGTCGCCGCCCGCAGCCCGCCGGCGCCGGCGCCCAGCACGATCAGGTCGAAATCCGCCCCAGCCATCATCCGCCCTTCGTTGCAGAACCGGGGTCTTTCTAGCAAGCCCGGTCGGCGGCGAGAAGCGCCTTGCGCCCGACGCGCCACCGCGTCAGGCACATGGCGCCGGGATCATGGCAATTCGATGAAGAGGGGACCGCTCAGGCGGCGGCGCCGCCGAACTCGAATCCGGCCCCGCTCACCGCGCTTTCGACCTGGGCGGCGGTGGCGCCCTCCACCGTCACGGTGGCGGCGGCCAGATCGACGCTGACCGTCGCCCCCGGGGCGGCGGCCTCGATCGCCTCGGTGACGGCGCGGGCGCAGCCGCCGCAGCTCATTCCGGCAACGCGATAGGTGTCAGCCATGGTCAAGCCTCCGACACGAAAACGGCGGGGGTGGAACGACCCCCACCGCCAGAGTCGACACGGCGGGGGCCGGCGTCAATGCTTCTTCGTCTTGCTCTTGCTTACCGGCGCCGCGGCGGATTCGGGCGCCGGGGCGGGCTGATGATCGACGAACTCGATCCGGCCGCGCCCGCCATCGTCGGGGAGCGGGGCCGAAGCCTCGACCCTCGCCGGCGCGGCACCGGCCCCGCCGGCCCCGCCGCCCGACGCGGCGCCGGTCCCGGCCGCCGTCGGCGTGGCCGGCGATTCCGGTGTCGCCGGCACGGGGGCGGCGACGCCGGCGAGCGGGGCGCGCGAGGAGATCTGGCCGGCGCGGGCCTCGGCCAGGGCGGCGGCGCGGCTCTGGCGATAGAGGCTGCGGATCGCGGCATATTCGTCGAGCGAGGTGCGGCGCAGCTCGTTCAGCGGGTCGAGCAGGGCGGCGCGGGTGTCGAGCAGATCGACCCCGGTCTGCACGTCGCTGATCACCCCGACCCCGGCCGATTCCAGCATCGCCCCGGTCGGGCTGGCCCAGTATTCGGCCACCTTGCCGGC
>JBDLVO010000330.1:0-3057 GCA_039804805.1 Pseudomonadota bacterium | reverse complement strand
GGGAAGGGGAAGCGAGCGACCTCGCGGGCCGGGTCGGCCGGATCGAACAGCACCACGCTGTCGCCCTCGCTCGCCGCCGGCCAGTAGCCGTAGACCGCCTGCGGCCGCAGGATCTTCTCGTCGGCGCAGCGCTTGAGCAGGGCCAGCGCCTGCGGCCGCAATTCACGGTGGGCCCAGGCGCGGAATTCCTCGATGGTCCGCCCCTGTTTGCGGTAGCCCCAATGGAACTGGTAGAGGGTG
This sequence comes from Pseudomonadota bacterium, assembly GCA_039804805.1. GTDB lineage: Bacteria > Pseudomonadota > Alphaproteobacteria > Rhodospirillales > Magnetospirillaceae > Phaeospirillum. Next base: position 2,817 of record JBDLVO010000330.1, on the reverse strand, counting down.
GTCTCGTTGAGGAACGGCACCAGATTCTGCACCGGCACCGCCTCGACCAGCCGTGGCCCCCAGAACGGCGGGGTCGGCGGGGTCAGGTCGCGGTGCAACTCGGCCCGGCGCAGATCGACCGCTTCCCAGTCGATCGGGCGGGCGGCGGCGCGCCAGTCGCCCGGACGCGGCGCCGAGGGCGCCGCCACCGGCGCCGCCGCGTCGTCATTGGCGGCACTGGCCGGGGCGGCGGCGGGGCGGGCGCGGCTGTGGGTGTCGAAGCTGCCCTCGACCACCTTGCTCATCAGGGTCAAGCCGTCGAAGGCGTCGCGGGCATAGGCGACCCGGCCGCAGGCATAGGCGGCGTGGCAATCCTGCTCGACATAGCCGCGCGTCAGCGCCGCACCACCCAGCAGCACCGGCAGATCGAGCCCCTCGCGGCTCATCTCCTCGAGGTTCTCGCGCATGATCACGGTCGATTTGACCAGCAGGCCGGACATCCCCACCGCGTCGGCGTTGTGGGCGCGGGCAGCCTTGATGATCTCGCCCACCGGCTGCTTGATGCCGATGTTGACCACCCGGTAGCCGTTGTTGGTCAGGATGATGTCGACCAGATTCTTGCCGATGTCGTGGACGTCGCCCTTGACGGTGGCCAGCACGATGGTCGCCTTGTGCTGCTGCGCGCCGCCCTTTTCCATCCGGGGTTCGAGATAGGCGACGGCGGCCTTCATCGTCTCGGCCGATTGCAGTACGAACGGCAATTGCATCTTGCCCGAGCCGAACAGCTCGCCGACCGTCTTCATCCCGTCGAGCAGCAGCTGGTTGATGATGTCGAGCGGGCTCCAGCCGGCCGCCAGCGCGGCGGCGAGATCCTCGTCGAGCCCGGTGCGGTCGCCATCGACGATCCGCTGCTTGAGGCGCTCCTCGGGGGTGGCGGGGCGGGCCTTCTTGACCTCGGCCACGCCGCGATCGCCGAACAGGGCGATGAAGCGGGCCAGCGCGCCCTCGTCGCGGTCGAGCAGCAGGTCCTCGGCGGCGGCGACCTCCTCGGCCGGCAGGGTGTGCAGCGGCAGGATCTTCGAGACATGGACGATCGCCCCGGTCATGCCCCGGCGGCGGGCCAGATCGACGAACACCGAATTCAGCACCTGCCGCGCCGCCGGCTTCAGCCCGAACGAGATGTTGGACAGGCCGAGGACGATGCCGCATTCCGGCATCTCGGCGGCGATCCGCTCGATCGCGTCGAGAGTCTCGATGCCGAGGCGGCGGTCCTCGACATTGCCGGTGCAGACGGTGAAGGTCAGCGGGTCGAACAGCAGGTCCGCCGCCGGCAAACCGTGGCGGTTGACGGCGAAATCAAACAGGCGGTGGGCGATGCGCAGCTTGGCGTCGGCGTCCTTGGCCATCCCCTCCTCGTCGATGGTCAGCGCCACCACCGCCGCGCCGTATTTGCGCGCCAGCGCCAGCCGCGCCGCCGCGTCCTCCTCGCCGTTCTCGAAATTGATCGAATTGAGGATCGCCTTGCCGCCATACAGCTTGAGCCCGGCCTCCAGCACCGGCAGTTCGGTCGAATCGATCACCAGCGGCGCGGTGACGGCGCCGCGCAGGCGCGACACCACCTCGGTCATGTCGCGCACCTCGTCGCGGCCGACATAGGCGGTGCAGACGTCGAGGGTATGGCTGCCTTCCTTGACCTGATCGCGGGCGATGGCGACGATGCCGTCCCAATCCTCGGCCGCCTGGAGGTCGCGCACCTTCTTCGAGCCGTTGGCGTTGCAGCGCTCGCCGATCGACAGGAAGGCGTTTTCCTGCTTGAGCGGCACCTGGCTGTAGAGCGAGGCCACCGACGGCACCCAATGCACGCTGCGCCTGACCGCCGCCGGCCGGCTGCCGGCGCCGATCCGCCGCAGCATCGCGTCGGTGGCGGCGATGTGGTCGGGAGTGGTGCCGCAGCAGCCGCCGACCAGATTGGCCCCCATCGCCACGAAGCGCTCGTGCCATACCGCCAGTTCGTCGGGCAGCAGCGGGTAGCGGGTCTTGCCCTCGACCAGTTCGGGCAGGCCGGCATTGGGCTGGATCGACAGCAAACCGGGCCAGTTCTGCGCCAGCCAGGTGAAATGCTCGGCCATCTCCTGCGGCCCGGCGGCGCAGTTCATCCCCAGCAACGGCACGCCGAGCGACTGCACCACGGTGGCGGCGGCGGCGATGTCGGCGCCGACCAGCAGGGTGCCGGTGGTCTCGACGGTGACCTGGACGAACAGCGGGATTTCGGCGTTGGCCTCGGCCAGCGCCAGCTTGCAGCCGTTGACCGCCGCCTTGATCTGGAGCGGATCCTGGCAGGTCTCGATCAAGAAGGCGTCGGCGCCGCCGGCAATCAGCCCGGCGGCCTGGATCCGGTAGGCCGCCTCCAGCCGGTCGTACTCGATGTGGCCGAGCGAGGGCAGCTTGGTGCCCGGTCCGATCGCCCCCAGCACGTAGCGCCGCCGCCCGTCGGCGAACAGCTCGGCCGCCTCGCGCGCCAGTTCGGCGGCGCGGCGGTTGAGGTCGAAGGCGCGGTCGGCGATGCCGAATTCGGCCAGGGTCAGCGGGCTGGCGCCGAAGCTGTCGGCCTCGACCATGTCGGCCCCGGCGGCGAAATAACGCTCGTGGATGCCGCGAATCACGTCGGGGCGGGATTCGACCAGGATCTCGGTACAGTTCTCGAGCCCGAGGAAATCCTTTTCGACCGACAGCGCCATCCCCTGGATCAGGGCGCCGGTGCCGCCGTCGCACAACAGAACGGATTGGGACAGGTGGTCGAGAAGGCTGCTCATCGCCGAAAGATCCTCGCGGGTGCGG
>JBDLVO010000329.1:0-2959 GCA_039804805.1 Pseudomonadota bacterium | reverse complement strand
GGCCGAATTCCTCGTCGAGCATGCGGACGATCGCCGGATCGTCCTTCAGCCGCACCGCGATCTCGTTGAGCAACTGGTGGTCGTAGAGCGGCAGGTCGAGCACCTGCCCGAGCCGGGTGGCGATCACGTCGCCGCCCGAGCCGAAATCGCGCGACAGGGTGATCAGCGGCTTGGGCGGGCGGGCGGGGCCGCCGTCGTGTCGGGTGGCGGCCGCCTCGGCCAGGGCGGAAATCACGGAAAGGAGGTTGGTCGTCATGTCTGCCCCACCGCTGCTGCCATCAGGACTTGGATCCTCATGATACCCCTTGGCCGGGATGTTGCAACCTTGGCCATTGCGCTTGACGGCGCGGCCCGATGCCCCAAGATCATAAGTGTTCGCCGACGCCGGGGTGCCGTCACGGGCCCCGTCGCCGCTCTCGCTCGCCGCCGGAGGAGAACCGCGCCATGTCCCGCATGACCACCTTCAACAGCCCGCTGCTGCTCGGCTTCGACCATTTCGAGCGGGTGCTCGATCGCATTTCCAAGACCTCGCCCGAGGGCTATCCGCCCTACAACATCGAGCAGGTCGACGACAGCCGTCTGCGCATCACCCTGGCGGTGGCGGGATTTGCGATGTCCGACCTGTCGGTGGCGATCGAGGACAATCAACTGGTGATCCGGGGCCGTCAGGCCGATGACGGCGCCGAGCGGGTGTTCATCCATCGCGGCATCGGCGCCCGCCAGTTCCAGCGCGCCTTCGTGCTGGCCGAGGGCATCGAGGTCGAGGGCGCCGCGCTCGAGCGCGGCCTGCTGCATGTCGATCTGTACCGTCGCCAGCCGGAAACCCGGGTCCGCACCGTCGCGATCCGCGTTCCCTGCGGCGAGGAGGGCTGAGCCATGACCACCATTCCCGCCCCCGACCGGCCCAAGGCCGCGCCCGAGCCGCCGGCCCCGGTGATGAGCGAGGCCGCTCTGGCCGGCCTCGGCCTCGCCCAGGTCGCCTATGTCCGTCCCGACCGGGCCGGCGCCTGGGCGATCCATGCCGCCGACGGCACCCGGATCGGCACCGCGCCCGACCGGCCGCTCGCCTTCGCCGCCCTGCGCCAGCACGGTCTCGAGCCGCTCGACGTGCATTGACGGCGCCGCGCCGCCGCCGGACTCCGATCCGGCGGGCGGCGATGTTTTCATTGAACTTTCACTTTATTGTCGCCGTTGTTTTCCCCCCGGCCGCCAGTCGCGGCCGGGGCGGTCGCAACTATTGTCGGGCCGGCCGGCCTGCTTTGACCGTCCGTCGCCGCCGGTCAATCCTCCGTCTTGAGCGGAGGCGGGGGCTTTGTGCTGCGCCACCCACCCGAACGGCGGGGTTGTTGCTTTCCTGCCACAGTGCGCGACGATCACCACAGGGGGTGGGGGCGGCGGCTTGACGCAACCGGGCCGGTCATGGCGATATGGCCTCGGCAATTCGCTGGAATCGTGACGGTGGAGCAAACGGTCGTTCGGTTCTGGCGTCGTTGTTCCGAGATGAGGAGACACCATGAAAAAGATTCTTTTCGCCAGCACCGCGCTGGTGGCGGCCAGCCTCTTCGGCACCGACGCCGCCCAAGCGGCCGACCCGATCAAGTTGAGCGTCGGCGGCTTCTCCAAGTGGTGGGTGGTCGGCACCAGCCAGAGCAGCGCCTATAGCAAGGCGCTGAACTACAATGGCCAGGGCGGCTACAACGGCACCACCGGGTCGTACAACACCGTCGACGTCAAGGGCGACAACGAGATCTGGTTCCAGGGCAGCACCGCGCTCGACAACGGCCTGAAGGTCGGCGTGTTCGTGTCGCTGGAAGCCGGCGGCCACAACGACGTCACCACCGATCCGATCGACCAGTCCTACGCCTGGATCGAAGGCGGCTTCGGTAAGCTGATGCTCGGCACCCTGAAGAACGGCGCCGCCCTGCTGCATGTGCAGGCGCCCGACGCTGCCGGCAACTGGGGTGACGGCGGCATCGCCACCGGCGGCTACGCCGTGGTCCGTCCGGCCGCGGTCGAAGGCCTGAATCAGCGCGCCGGCTTCAGCTCGGCCACCAACACCACCGCGATCATCACCGACAACAAGTCGGAAAAGATCACCTACGTGTCTCCGGTGTTCGCCGGCCTGACCGTCGGCGGCACCTACGTTCCCGATGCCACCAGCGAAGACAATCGCGGCCAGGGCAAGAACCGTGGCCAGGCCTACGGCGTCGGCGCCGGTTATGCCCGTTCGATCGGCCCGGTCGGCGTCAAGCTGTCCGCCGGTGTCGTCCAGACCGAACTGGCCGCCAGCGAAATCCTGAACCAGTACTCGACCGGCGTGCAGCTGTCCTATGCCGGCTTCACCCTGGGCGGTTCGTACCAGTTGGCCCGCGACCAGATCGGCAAGAGCGGTGGCAACACCACCACCGACTGGAACGGTCAGAACGGCACCACCACCTCGGTCAACAACCCGGTGGGCGCTTCGGCCGCGACCATGATCAAAAACGCCCTGGGCACCACCGCCAGCAACTTCAAGTACGATTACGGCGGGCAGGGCTACGATATCGGCCTGCAGTACGCCACCGGCCCCTATGCGGTCAGCTTCTCGTACTTCCGGTCCGATACCCGGGGCGCCAAGCTCGACAACATCGGCTACGCCAACCATGGCGACGACACCATCGAGTTCTATCAGGCTTCGGGCAAGTACAGCCTGAGCCCGGGCATCGATCTGCTGGCTTCGGCCGGTTACGCCAACTACGAGAGCGGCCTCTACAACCTCTCGAAGAATGGCTACAAGGATCAGCTGAAGAACGACGGTTACTTCGGCATGACCGGCCTGTCGCTGAAGTTCTAAGAACGTCTCAGCGTCAAAGTTAGGGAAGGGCGGCCCATCGGGCCGCCCTTTTCGTATCCGCGCCCCGCGTTTTTCCTCGCCGCCGGGGCGGTTTTCTTGCCCGCAGATAGAGTCTGCCGCGCCCAA
>JBDLVO010000328.1:0-4712 GCA_039804805.1 Pseudomonadota bacterium | reverse complement strand
ACCAACGACCTGATCCAGTACACCCTGGCGATCGACCGGTCCGACGAGGCGGTGGCGGCGCTGTTCAACCCGCTCCATCCGGCGGTGCTGCGGCTGATCCAGTTCTCGGCCGACGCCGCCGCCAAGGCGCGGATTCCGCTTTGCGTCTGCGGCGAGATGGCCGGCGATCCGCGCTATACCGCGCTGCTGCTCGGGCTCGGGATTCGCGACCTGTCGATGAGCACCCTCAACCTGCCGATGGTCAAGCAGCGGGTGCGCAGCCTGGAGGCGGCCGGCGCCGACGCGCTGGCGGCGGCGGTGATGTCGGAATCCGATTCGAGCCGGATCTCCGCCCTGGTCGATACCGAGACCGAGACGCCCGACTGTCGGTGGTGACGCGCGCAAGGCGGGGGGAGAAGACGCGCGGCGGCCGGCGCAGAGGGGGAGGGGCGCCGACCGCCGCTATTGCCCGGGGCCGCCGCGAGGGTGGGGGCGGGAGAGGGCGGCCACCGAGGTCATGGCGGCAATTTTGCGGTCAATTGTGGCGATTTGATGGGAGGGGCGGTCCCGGCCCGGTCTAAGCGCTTCCGTCCCGGGGGGTTTGGCGCTAGGGTCCGATCCGTCGCGCGACGATCCCGGCTGCGGCCGCCGGGGACAGGCCCGGCCGCGTGAATGACGATACCGACGAGAGGATCTGGTCATGCTTGAAGCCTATCGCCAGCATGTCGCCGAGCGCGCCGCGCTTGGGATTCCCCCCCTGCCGCTGTCGGCGGCCCAGACCGAGGCGCTGGTCGCCCTGTTGCGCGATCCGCCCGCCGGAGAGGCCGAGGCCCTGGCCGAGCTGTTGACCCACCGGGTCCCCGCCGGGGTCGATGATGCCGCCCGGGTCAAGGCCGCCTTCCTCGAAGCCGTCGCCAAGGGCGCCGAGACCAATCAGGTGATCGGCCGGGCCGAGGCCACCCGTCTGCTCGGCACCATGCTGGGCGGCTTCAACGTCAAGCCGCTGATCGACCTGCTGGACGACGCCGAGGTCGGTGCGATCGCCGCCGACGCGCTGAAGACCACCTTGCTGGTGTTCGACTTCTTCAACGACGTTCGCGCCCTGGCCGAGGCCGGCAACGTCCATGCCCGCGCCGTGCTGCATTCCTGGGCCGAGGCCGAGTGGTTCACCGCCCGCCCGGCGGTGCCGGACAGCCTGACGCTGACCGTGTTCAAGGTGGCGGGCGAGACCAACACCGACGATCTCTCCCCGGCCCCCGACGCCTGGAGCCGTCCCGACATCCCGCTGCACGCCTTGGCGATGCTGAAGAACCCCCGTCCCGGCATCGACCCGGACGAGCCCGGCGCGCGCGGCCCGATCCGCCAGCTTGAGGCGCTGAAGGCCCAGGGCCATCTGATCGCCTATGTCGGCGACGTGGTCGGTACCGGCTCGTCGCGCAAATCGGCGACCAATTCGGTGCTGTGGTGGACCGGGGCCGACATCCCCCACGTCCCCAACAAGCGCTTCGGCGGCGTCTGCCTCGGCAGCAAGATCGCCCCGATCTTCTACAACACGATGGAAGATGCCGGCGCGCTGCCGATCGAACTCGACGTCTCGGCGTTCGAGACCGGCGACGTGATCGAACTGCGCCCCTACGAGGGCAAGGCGCTGAAGAACGGCGCGGTGGTCTCGACCTTCCAGGTCAAGTCCGAGGTGATCTTCGACGAGGTCCGCGCCGGCGGCCGCATTCCGCTGATTATCGGCCGCGGCCTGACCGCCAAGGCGCGCGAGGCGCTGAAGCTGCCGGCCAGCACCCTGTTCCGCCTGCCCGCCGTGCCCGCCGACACCGGCAAGGGCTTCTCGCTGGCCCAGAAGATCGTCGGCCGCGCCTGCGGCCTGCCGGAAGGGCAGGGGATGCGCCCCGGCACCTATTGCGAACCCCGGATGACCACCGTCGGCTCGCAGGACACCACCGGGCCGATGACCCGCGACGAACTGAAGGATCTGGCCTGCCTCGGCTTCTCCGCCGACATGGTGATGCAGTCGTTCTGCCATACCGCCGCTTATCCCAAGACGGTGGACATCAAGACCCATCACGAACTGCCCGGCTTCATCTCGACCCGGGGCGGCCTGTCCTTGCGTCCGGGCGACGGGGTGATCCATTCCTGGCTCAACCGCCTGCTGCTGCCCGACACCGTCGGCACCGGCGGCGATTCCCACACCCGCTTCCCGATCGGCCTGTCCTTCCCGGCCGGCTCCGGGCTGGTGGCCTTCGCCGCCGCCACCGGGGTGATGCCGCTCGACATGCCGGAAAGCGTGCTGGTCCGCTTCAAGGGCAAGCTCCAGCCCGGCGTCACCCTGCGCGATCTGGTCAACGCCATCCCGCTCTATGCGATCCGCCAGGGCCTGCTGACGGTCGAGAAGAAGGGCAAGAAGAACATCTTCTCCGGCCGGATCCTCGAAATCGAGGGCCTGCCCGACCTCAAGGTCGAACAGGCGTTCGAGCTGACCGACGCCTCGGCCGAGCGTTCCGCCGCCGGCTGCACCGTCCATCTCGGCCCGGCGCCGATCATCGAGTACATGCGCTCGAACATCACCCTGATGAAGTGGATGATCGCCGAGGGCTATCAGGACCGCCGCGCCCTCGAACGCCGCATCAAGGCGATGCAGGCCTGGATCGCCGATCCCCAGTTGCTCGCCCCCGATGCCGACGCCGATTACGCCGCGGTGATCGAGATCGACATCAACGAGATCAAGGAACCGATCCTCGCCTGTCCCAACGACCCGGACGACGTCAAGCCGCTGTCCGTGGTCGCCGGCGACAAGATCGACGAGGTGTTCATCGGCTCCTGCATGACCAATATCGGTCACTTCCGCGCCGCCGGCCGGGTGCTCGACGGCAAGAGCGACATCCCGACCCGGCTGTGGGTCGCGCCGCCGACCAAGATGGATCAGATGATCCTGACCGAGGAAGGCTATTACGGTATCCTCGGCCGTGCCGGGGCGCGGATGGAGCTGCCGGGTTGCAGCCTGTGCATGGGCAACCAGGCCCAGATCCGCAAGGGCGCCACCGCGATGTCCACCTCGACCCGCAACTTCCCCAACCGCCTCGGCATCGACACAAGGGTCTATCTCGGCTCGGCCGAACTGGCGGCGGTGTGCGCCCTGCTCGGCCGCATCCCGACCCCGGCGGAATATCTCGAGCAGGTGGCGGCGGTCGATGCCAAGGCCGGCGAGATCTACCGCTACATGAACTTCGACCAGATCCCGGCCTTCCGCGACGTCGCGGCCGGGGTGACGGTCTGACATGAGCGCAGCGGAAACCGCGTCGGCGATCGGCCGGCGCGGGCTGATGCTGGTGCTGTCCTCGCCCTCGGGCGCGGGCAAGACCACCATCTCCCGCGCCTTGCTCGCCGGAGACGAGGCGCTGTCGATGTCGGTGTCGGCCACCACCCGGGCCCCGCGCCCGGGTGAGGTCGATGGCCGCGACTATCATTTCCTCGATGTCGCCGCCTTCCACCGCATGGTCGAGGCCGGCGAGTTCCTCGAACACGCCCGCGTCTTCAGCAATTTCTACGGCACCCCGCGCGGCCCGGTCGAAGCGGTGCTGGCCCGGGGCGGCGACGTGCTGTTCGACATCGACTGGCAGGGCACCCAGCAACTGGCCCAGAACGCCCGCGCCGATCTGGTGTCGGTGTTCATCCTGCCGCCCTCGCTCGAGGAACTGCACCGCCGCCTGTCCGGGCGCGGCCAGGACAGCGCCGAGGTGATTGCCGAACGGATGGCCAAGGCCGGCGACGAGATGAGCCACTGGCCGGAATACGATTACATCGTCGTCAACCGCGAGGTGGAGCACTCGGTCGCCCAGGTCCGCGCCATCCTCGCCGCCGAACGGCTGAAGCGGGCGCGTCAGGTCGGGCTGGCCCCCTTCGTCAACCGCCTGCGCGGCCTCGACCGCGATTCCGGGGGCTGACGGCGGCGGGCTGCCGCCCGCACCCGCCCGGGGCGATGCCCCGGACCCCCTTTGTTTTGGGCTTGGGATCACACAGCGCAGGAACGCCGACGATGACCGCCTATGTGGTGATGGGCAACGCGAAATATTACGATTTCATCGCCTTGACCGTCGCCCAGATCCGCCGCGTCGCGCCCTCCGCCCGGGTGCTGGTCTATGATTGGGGCGACGATCGCCGCCGCGCCCGCTTCGCCTGTCCCACCACCGGGATCGAGGTGGTGGACTGGACCGGCCGCATCGCCGACCTCGCCCCGCTCGCCGCCAGTCTGCCCCCCGCCCGCCAGATCGAGATGGCGATCGCCTATAACGCCCGCTTCCGCCGCACCTGGCGCCAGCGCCTGCGCAAGGCGGTGCTGAAACGCTGGCCGGGCAGCCCGCTGGCCCGGCCGCTGATCCGCGCCGGCCTGACCTTCGAGAACATGCTGCTCCAGAAGGTGCCGTGCATGGAGGACGCCTCCCGCCGGATCGGTGCCGAGCGGATGATCTTCCTCGACGCCGACGCCATCCCCGTCCGCCCGATCGAGGACGCCTACGACGCGGCCCCGTTCGATGTCGCCGTCACCCTGGTCGAGCGCCCCAACTGGCAGGCCAACCGCTGCGCGGTCATCAACAGCGGCGTCCTGCTGTTCGGCGCCAACCCCGCCGCCCGCGCCGCCTTCTTCGCCGCGTGGCGCGCGGCGATCGACAGCTGCGACGAATGGCTGCGCGAACAGACCGCCCTGGTCCGCTTCCTCGCCGCCC
>JBDLVO010000327.1:0-3794 GCA_039804805.1 Pseudomonadota bacterium | reverse complement strand
TGTCGGACGGCGCGACCGCGTCGCAGCCGGCCTGGGCCTGGACCACCGCCATCTTGCGCAGGGCATCGACGGTCGGGTCGTTGACGACATAGCCGTCGACCACCAGACCGTCCTGGCCGTTGCTGTTGAACGGATCCAGCGCGACGTCACAGATCACGCCGAGATTCGGCAGCGCCTGCTTGATGGCGCGGACGGTGCGGCAGACCAGATTGTTGGGGTTGTAGGCTTCGCGCGCATCCTCGGTCTTGAGCGAATCATCGACCGAGGGGAACAGGGCGATCGCCGGGATGCCGAGATCGGCGACGCGGCGGCATTCCTCGACCAGCAGGTCGATCGAGAAGCGGGAGACGCCCGGCATCGAGGTCACGTCCTGGCGGACGTTGCTGCCCTCGACCACGAACATCGGCAGGATCAGATCATCGACCGACAGCTTGTGCTCGGAACAGAGCCGCCGGGACCAATCGTCCCGGCGGTTGCGGCGCAGACGCGTCAGAGGAAATTCGACATGAGGAAGGATGGTGGACACGGGTTCAGATGGCCTCCAAAGCCTGCTTCAGATCGGCGAGGATGTCGTCGATATGTTCGATACCGATCGACAATCTCACATAGCCCGGCGTCACACCAGTCGCCAATTGTTCATCCCCCGAAAGCTGGGAATGAGTGGTGCTGGCGGGATGGATCGCCAGCGAACGGGCGTCGCCGATGTTGGCGACATGATAGAACAGGTTGAGATTGTCGATGAAGCGGCGGCCGGCCAGCACCCCGTCCTTCAGCTCGAACCCGAGCAGGCCGCCATAGAAGCCGCCCTTCAGCACCGCGTCGGCGCGGCGGCGGGGCTCGCCGGTCTGGAGGCTGGGATGGATCACCCGGCTGACCTTGGGATGCGAGGCGAGATACTGGGCGACGGCGGTGGCGTTGCGGCTGTGCTCGCGGATGCGCAGCGGCAGGGTCTCCAGCCCCTGGATGGTCTGGAAGGCGGCCAGCGGGGTCACCGCCGCGCCGATGTCGCGCAGCAGGATGACGCGGGCGCGCAGGATGTAGGCGATCGGGCCGAGCGGCTTGACCGCCTGGGTCCACACCGCGCCATGATAGGACGGATCGGGCTGGTTCAGCAGCGGGAAGCGCTCGGCGTGCTTTTCCCAGTCGAACTTGCCGCTGTCGATGATCGCGCCGCCGATGGTGGTGCCGTGGCCGCCGATATACTTGGTGGTCGAATAGACCACGATGTGGGCGCCCTGCTCGAACGGCTTGGCGATCACCGGGGCGGCGGTGTTGTCGACGATCAGCGGCACGCCCAGCTTGTCGCCCAGCGCGGCGACCTCGGCGATCGGGAACACCTGAAGCTTCGGATTGGGCAGGGTCTCGGCATACCACGCCCGGGTCTTCGAGTCGGTGGCGCGGGCGAACGCCTCGGGGTCGGTCGGATCGACGAAACGCGCCTCGATGCCGAACTGCTTGAAGGTGTTGGCGAACAGGTTCCAGGTGCCACCATACAGGTCGGTCGAGGTGACGAAATTGTCCCCGGCCTGGGCGACGTTGAGGATCGAGAAGGTGCTGGCCGCCTGACCCGACGACACCGCCAGCGCCGCCACGCCGCCTTCCAGCGCGGCCAGACGCTGCTCCAGCACGTCGGTGGTCGGGTTCATGATGCGGGTGTAGATGTTGCCCAGTTCCTTCAACCCGAACAGGTTGGCGGCGTGCTCGGCATTGCGGAACTGGTACGAGGTGGTCTGATGAATCGGGACCGCGACGGAGCCGGTGGTGGGGTCGGCACGATAGCCGGCATGCAGGACGATGGTTTCCGGATTGCTGCTTTTGACGGACATCTGCCTCGGGCTCCTTGCTCCGCAACGGGGATGGCGAGAATTTCACACCAAACCGAGTCGCTGTCAATAGGATAAGTCTACGATTAAGGTAGATTTATGGCTTGCGGGGGTGGAGAAGGGCCGGGCCACACCCGCGCGCTTGGCGCGCCATAGTCTGAGGAGGTTGCGCGGGCTCTGCCCGCCCCCGCCAAGGGCCGCAAGGCCCTTGGAACCCTTTCCTTGCCCTTCGCGCGGCAAACACCCGCGCCTAAGCTGAAAGGCTGGTCCGCGCCCGACCCCCAATGGGATCCAAGGGCCTTGCGGCCCTTGGCGGGTGCGGGCGGAGCCCGCGTCTTTTTACTTACGGTGATGCCGATCGAGCACCGGCCCGAGATAGCGCCCGGTATGGGAGTCGGGATTATCGGCGACCTGTTCGGGGGTGCCTTCGGCGACGATGCGGCCGCCGCCGTCGCCGCCTTCGGGGCCGAGATCGACGATCCAGTCGGCGGTCTTGATCACCTCCAGATTATGCTCGATCACCACGATGGTGTTGCCGGCCTCGACCAGGGCCTGGAGCACTTCGAGCAGTTTGCGCACGTCCTCGAAATGCAGCCCGGTGGTGGGTTCGTCGAGGATATAGAGGGTGCGGCCGGTGGCGCGGCGGGCCAGTTCCTTGGCCAGCTTGACCCGCTGGGCCTCGCCGCCGGACAGGGTGGTGGCCTGCTGGCCGAGGCGGATATAGCCGAGCCCGACCCGTTGCAGCGTCACCATCCGGTCGCGGATCGCCGGCACCGCCTCGAAGAAGGTCGCCGCCTCCTCGACCGTCATATCAAGAACATCGGCGATGGTCTTGCCCTTGAAGGATATTTCCAGGGTTTCGCGGTTGTAGCGCTTGCCTTTGCAGACATCGCATTGCACGTAAACATCGGGCAGGAAGTGCATCTCGATCTTGATCAGACCGTCGCCCTGGCAGGCCTCGCAGCGGCCGCCCTTGACGTTGAACGAGAAGCGGCCGGGCTTGTAGCCGCGGGCGCGGGCTTCGGGCAGTTCGGCGAACCAGTCGCGAATCGGGGTGAAGGCCCCGGCGTAAGTGGCTGGATTGGAACGCGGGGTCCGGCCGATCGGGCTCTGGTCGATGTCGATGATCTTGTCGAGATGCTCGATCCCGTCGATCCGGTCGAACGGGGCCGGCTGTTCGCGCGCGCCCATCAGGCGCCGCGCCAGCGCCTTGTAGAGGGTCTCGATCACCAGGGTCGATTTGCCGCCGCCCGAGACGCCGGTGACGCAGGTCAGGGTGCCGAGCGGGATCGACAGGGTGACGTCCTTGAGGTTGTTGCCGCGCGCGCCGATCAGGGCGAGGCGGGCGCCGCTGCCGGGGCGGCGCAGCGGCGGCAGCGGCACCTGCCGCCGGCCGGTCAGATAGGCCCCGGTCAGGCTGTCGGGATGGGCCATCACCTCGGACGGGGTGCCCTCGGCGACCACCCGGCCGCCATGGACCCCGGCGCCCGGCCCCATGTCGATCAGATGGTCGGCGGTGCGGATGGCGTCCTCGTCATGCTCGACCACGATCACGGTGTTGCCGAGGTCGCGCAGCCGCTTGAGGGTGGCGAGCAGGCGGTCGTTGTCGCGCTGGTGCAGCCCGATCGACGGTTCGTCCAGCACGTAGAGCACCCCGGTCAGGCCGGAGCCGATCTGGCTGGCGAGGCGGATGCGCTGGCTTTCGCCGCCCGACAGCGAGCCCGAGCCGCGCGCCAGCGTCAGGTAATCGAGCCCGACATCGACCAGGAAGCCGAGCCGGTCGTTGATCTCGCGCAGGATGCGCCGCGCGATCTCGCGGTCCTTGGGGCGCAGGCCCTGTTCCAGCCCGCCGAACCAGTCGCGCGCGGCCAGGATCGACATTTCCGCCGATTGGCTGATGGTCAGGCCCATGATCTTGACCGCCAGCGCCTTGTAGAGGGTCTCGATCACCAGGGTCGATTTGCCGCCGCC
>JBDLVO010000326.1:0-7435 GCA_039804805.1 Pseudomonadota bacterium | reverse complement strand
CGGATGCATTGGCCAAGGCTTTGGCCAATTCAAAGACACGCTTCCGCACATGCGGATCGGTAATGCGGTAATAGGCCCGCACCAGCTCCAAGGTTTCGCGCTTGGTCATCGGATCGGGCTCATGCACATAATCTTCCGCCCCGCTATCAAATTCAGGGCGCAGGATTTCGCGCGGGCTCTTCTTGGAAACTTCTTCCGACATGTCGTCGAAGAAGAACGACACCGGCACGTCGAGGACGCGCGACAGGTCGAACAAGCGCGAGGCGCCGATGCGGTTGGCGCCGCGTTCGTATTTCTGGACCTGCTGGAAGGTCAGGCCGATCGCCTCGCCCAGCTTTTCCTGGCTCATCCCCAGCAGGGTGCGGCGCAGCCGCACCCGCCCGCCGACATGGATGTCGATCGGGTTGGGATCGCCGTCCTCGGTGCGGCCGCGATTGGCCTTGCGGCGCGGCTTGGGCGGTTGGCCAGGGGGGACTTCGCTACGCGGCGGATTGGCCATGGTCCCTTCCGATCAGGGTGAAAGTGCGCCCAGATTAGGGCGCCGCCTTCCCCGAAGTCAACACGTCTTGCGGGTGGCCAGCCCGATTGCACCGCAGAGCAATGCCAGTAACAGGGGAAGGGCGTCGCCGAAGCGGGCGTAGGGGGTCGGCGGCAGCGGCGCCGGCAACGCGACATCGAGGATGCCCCGTTCGCCCAGGGCGATCCGTCCCAACTCGCGCCCGAGCGGATCGACCAGGGTGGTGATGCCGGTATTGGCGGCGCGGGCCAGCGGCAGCCCCTGCTCGACCGCGCGCAGCCGCGCCGCCGCCAGATGCTGGTAGGGGCCGGCCGACAGGCCGAACCAGCCGTCGTCGGTGACGTTGAGCAGCCAGTCGGGACGGGGCTGGTCGGCGCCGACCGTTTCGGCCGGAAACAGGGCCTCGTAGCAGATCAGCGGCGACACCGGCGGCAGCCCCGGCAGGGTCAGGGTGCGCGGTCCGGGGCCGGGGGTGAAGTCGATCGCGCCATGGGTGATCTTGGCGATCGGCAGGATCCGCCGCAGCGGGACGTATTCGCCGAACGGCACCAGATGGGCCTTGTCGTAGACCGCCAGCATCTCGCCGATGCCGTCGAGGGCGTACAGGCTGTTGGCGAGGTGGGGCGAGGCGGAATCCGGATCGGGCAGGCGCAGCGCCCCGGTCAGCAGCACCCCGCCGGGCGGGGCGGCCATCCCGGCCCAGGCGCGGTGCGGGCCGTCGAGATTGAGATAGAACGGCGCCGTCGCCTCGGGCCAGATCACCGCCTTGACCTGATCGGCCCCGGGTTGGCGCGACAGCGTCACCGCCTCGAGCAGATGGCGCTCGCGCAGACCCTCGACCCATTTGGTGCCCTGGGCGATGCGGGGCTGGACCAGCCGCAGCCGGACGCCGGTTTCGACCGTCGGCTGGGCCGCCAGTCGCAGGCTGCCGGCGGTCCAGGCCCCAAGCGGCAGGCCCAGCGCCAGCGCCAGCGCCAGCGCCGCCCGCCGGGGCGTGGCCGGGCCGGCCAGCAGCGCCGGGGCCATCGCGGCCAGGGCGGTCAGCAGGCACAACCCCCACAGCCCGGCCACCGCGCCGAATTGCAGCACCGGCAGGCTGACCTCCCACACCGAGCCGAGCGCGTTCCAGGGAAAGCCGGTCAGCGCCCATGAGCGCAGCCACTCGGCCAGGGTCCAGGCCGCCGCCAGCACCGCCACCCGGCCGAGGCCGCGCGCCCCGAGCAGATGGGCCAGCAGGGTGGCGAGGCCATAGAACACCGCCATCAGCGCCGACAGGCCGAACACCGCGAACGGGATCATCCAGCCGAACCGCAGCGGGTCGGTCAGCAGCGCGTGCGAGATCCAGTAGAGGCCGAGGATGAACCAGCCCCAGCCCCACCACCAGCCGGTGGCGAAGGCGGCGCGGCGGCTGGGGGCGGCGTCCCACAGCCACACCAGCGCGGTCAGCGCCACCGGCAGCGCCGGCAGCAGCGACCAGGGCGGCAACGCCAGGGCGCCGAACAGGCCGAACCCGACCAGGGCGAACCGGCGTCGCCAGCCGGTCAGGGCGGCGAGGCGGCCGGCGGCGGCCTGGGCGAGGGAAAACGGACGGGCGGGCAGGCTCATCGGGCGGTCTCGGCGCAGGGGAGGGGGGAAGGGGCGGCGGGCGGCGGGGCCGTCCGCCTCAATCCTGGGTCGGCGGCGGCGGCGCCACCCGCCGCACCCGTACCCGTTTGATCCGGCGCGGGTCGGCGTCGACCACCTCGAATTCCAGCCCGGCGGAATGGGTAATCAGTTCGCCGCGCCCGGGCATCCGCCCGGCGACGAACGACACCAATCCGCCCAGGGTCTCGACTTCCTCGCGTTCCTCGTCGGTCAGCACCTCGCCGGCCCGCTCCTCGAACGCATCGATCGGGGTGCGGGCGTCGGCGTCGAGGGTGCCGTCGGGCAGTTCGACGATGTCGGGTTCCTCGACCGGGTCGTGCTCGTCGTCGATCTCGCCGACGATCTGTTCGACCAGATCCTCGATGGTGATCAGCCCGTCGATGCCGCCATATTCGTCCACCACCAGCGCGAGGTGGGTACGGCGCAGCCGCATCTCCAGCAGCAGGTCGGTGGCGCGCATGCTGGGGGCGACGAACTGGAGCCGCCGCAGCATGCGCGACAGGTTGAACGGCTTGCCCTGGCCCAGCACCTCGACCAGATCCTTGATGTGGATCATGCCGATCACGTCGTCGAGGCTGCGGCGATAGACCGGCAGGCGGGAATGGCCGCAGGCGATGAACAGCCGGACCAGGTCTTCCTGGCTGGTCTGGGCCTCGACCGCGACGATGTCGGCGCGCGGCACCTTGACGTCGGCGGCGGTGACGCCGCGCAGATGGAGGATGTTGCCCAGCAACTGGCGTTCGTGGGCGTCGATCGGGTTTTCCGCGACCTCGCGGTCCTCGATCAGCTCCTCCAGCGCCTCGCGCACCGTTTCGCCGCCGCGTGGGCGGCGTTTGACCCCGATTCTGGCCAGCAACGACCGCAGGCGCGGCTCCCGGGGTGCGGAGTCGCGCGCGGTGGGACTGCCCCCGGGGTCGGTCATCGCGGCTGGTCCTCGTCGCGATAGGGATCGGCGATGCCGAGCGTCGCCAGCAGACGGGTTTCCAGCGCTTCCATCTCCGCCGCTTCCTCTTCCTCCTGATGGTCGAAGCCGATCAGGTGCAGCACGCCGTGGATCACCAGATGGGCGAGGTGGTCCCCCAGCGCCTTGCCCTGGTCGGTGGCCTCGGCCGCCACGGTTTCCCAGGCCAGGATCACGTCGCCCAGCAGCAACGGCGCCCCTTCGACCACCGGCGCCTCGTCGTCGTCGAGCGCGGCGAAGGACAGCACGTTGGTGGGGGCGTCCTTGCCGCGCCAGTCGCGGTTGAGGGCGCGCACGGTGTCGTCGTCGGCCAGCACCAGCGACAGTTCGAGCGCTCCCTCCGGCCGGTCCTCGGGGCAGGAATCAAGGGCGAGGCGGGCCAGCCGCTCCACCCGCTCGGCGACGTCGGGCAGCGCCCCGGCCCAGGCCGGGCATTCGAGGCTGACGGCGATGTCGTACAGGGAGTCGGTCATCCGTGGGTGGCATCCTTGTCGGTCGGTCCGGCGCGGTCATAGGCGCGGACGATGCGGGTCACCAGATCGTGGCGGACCACGTCGCGGGCGGTGAAACGGATGAAGCGCACCCCTTCGAGCCCGTCCAGCACCCGCAGCGCGTCGGTCAGGCCGGACGGCACCCCGGGGGGCAGGTCGGTCTGGCTGGGATCGCCGGTCACCGCCATGCGCGAATGTTCGCCCATCCGGGTCAGGAACATCTTCATCTGCATCGGGCTGGTGTTCTGCGCCTCGTCGAGGATGACGAAGGAATTGGCCAGGGTGCGGCCGCGCATGAAGGCCAGCGGCGCCACCTCGATCTCGCCCGAAGCCAGCTTCTTGGCGACCAGATCGCCCGGCAGCATGTCGTAGAGCGCGTCGTAGAGCGGGCGCAGATAGGGATCGACCTTGTCCTTGAGGTCGCCGGGCAGGAAGCCGAGCCGCTCGCCCGCCTCGACCGCCGGGCGCGACAGGATGATGCGGTCGACCTCGCCCGCGCTCATCATCGCCACCGCCTTGGCCACCGCCAGATAGGTCTTGCCGGTGCCGGCCGGGCCGAGGCCGAAGGTCAGCGGCACCTGATCGAGCGCCTGGATGTAGCCGGCCTGATTGGGGGTGCGCGGGGCGATCAGCCGCTTGCGGGTGCGGATCACCAGCGCCGCTCCGGCCGGGTCGGCGCCGATCATCCGCACCGCGCTGTCGACGTCGGCGCTCTCGACATGGCCCTGGCGGCCGGCGAGGTCGTAGAGCCGGTCGAGCACCAGGGCGGCGTCGGCAGCCGTCTCCGGCCCGCCGGTGACGGTGACGGTGTTGCCGAGCGCGGCCAGGGTCACCCCCATCCGCGCCTCGATCCGGTCGAGATGGCCGTTATGCGGGCCGAACAGCAGCCGGGCCAGCGCGTTGTCGGGAAACGCGCGGACCAGCGTGATGGCGTCCGGGGGGGTGTCCGGGGGCGGCTCGCTCACGCCGGGATCGCTTCCAGGCTGTTGGGATGGACGGCGGCGATGCGCAGGCGCACCACCTCGCCGATCCGCCGGCCGGGGGCGCGGACATGAACCGGCTGCATGTAGGGGCTGCGGCCGAGCAACTGGTCGGCATACTTGCCGGGGCGGTCGAGCAGCACCGCCATCTCGCGGCCGACGCAGGCCTGGTTGAACGCCTCGGTCTGGCGGTGCAGCAGGGCCTGCAACTCGGCCAGCCGGGCCTCCTTGACCGCGTCGGGCAGTTGGTCGGGCAAGGCGGCGGCCGGGGTGCCGGGGCGCGGGCTGTACTTGAACGAATAGGTCTGGACGAAGCCGATCTCGGCGACGAGGTCGAGGGTGTCCTGGAAATCGCGGTCGGTCTCGCCGGGGAAGCCGACGATGAAGTCGGACGAGAGGGCGAGGTCGGGCCGTGCCGCGCGCAGCCGGTCGGCGAGGCGGCGGTATTCGTCGCGGTCGTGGCCTCGGTTCATCGCCCGCAGGATCCGGTCCGAGCCCGACTGCACCGGCAGATGCAGGAACGGCATCAGCTCGGGCAGGTCGCGGTGGGCGGCGATCAGCGACTCGCCCAGGTCGCGCGGATGCGAGGTGACGTAGCGCAGCCGCTCGATCCCGTCGATCGCGGCCAGCGCGGTCAGCAGCGCGGCCAGATCCCAGCCGGGCTCGCCCTGCCAGGCATTGACGTTCTGGCCGAGCAGGGTGATCTCGCGCACTCCCTGGGCGGCCAGGGCGCGGGCCTCGGCCAGTACCGCCTCGGCCGGGCGGCAATATTCGGCGCCACGGGTATAGGGCACGACGCAATAGGAGCAGAAGCGGTCGCAGCCCTCCTGGATCGCCAGGAAGGCGTTGCTGCCCTCGGCGCGGGCCTCGGGCAGGAAGTCGAATTTCGGCTCGTCGGGGAATTCGGTGTCGAGCACGGCGCGGCCGCCGCGGCTGGCGCGTTCGACCATCTCGGGCAGGCGGTGATAGGTCTGCGGCCCCAGCACGATGTCGACGAACGGGGCGCGGCGCAGCACCGCCTCGCCCTCGGCCTGGGCGACGCAGCCGGCCACCGCCAGCAGCATCCGCTCGCCGCGCCGGGCGCGGGCCTGCTTCAGCCGGCGCAGGCGGCCAAGCTCGGAGAACACCTTCTCCGCCGCCTTTTCGCGGATGTGGCAGGTGTTGAGGATCACCAGATCGGCGTCGTCGGGCCGTTCGTCGCGCTCAAAGCCGAACGGCGCCAGGACGTCCGCCATGCGGGCGGAGTCGTAGACGTTCATCTGGCAGCCGAAGGTCTTGATGAAAAGTCGTTTGGCCACGGTCGTTCGCGGGCGGGGGATCCGCCGGTCACACGAAATGGCAGGCTAGGGCAGCCGGGGCGGTCAAGTCAAGGCTCGCGAGGGCTTGTCGCGTAGGGGTTGAGGTGCTCCCGCGCCCGCGCTCGTTCGGGAGGCGGGCTGCTGCCTTCGGGTTGCGCGGCTTATGCGAAAGAACCGAGAAACCGCGGGCAATCTGTTACCCCCGCCACTTGTGGCCGGGCGGCGCCGGGGCCATACTATAGTGAGCAACTTTCGGCTTATGTAGCATGGCTGGTGGGGTTCCATGACGGCGGAAATGATCAACGGCGGCGTGAGCGCGAGCGGGGCTGACGTCAGCACCGGCGACGATCTGATCGGCTTCGAGCATAAGTTCTTCACGTCCTTCGAGGATTTGTACTTCCGCCTCACCGAGACCGGCGAGGCGGTGGCGGTGCTGAAGCTGGCCAACAACGAGGCGGTGCTGTCGTTCGAGGGGCTCAAGCGGGAATTCTCCCTGACGGAGGACAACCCTGACTTCCGCATGCTCGACCGGGTGGCGGAGGGGCTGATGTTCGTGCGCGGCCTGCGCCCGGGCGACCGCCTGCCCAAGGAGGTCACCTCGCGTCAGGCGTCATGGGAGCCGCAGGATCGCCATCGCCGCATCGCCTACCAGCGCCTGACCATGCAGTTGGTGACCTGGCTGACCGGCAGCGAGAACGTGATCAGCAACGTCACCGAGCTGGCTCAGATCGCCGACGACCCCCAGGTCAAGAAGAACGTCCAGCTCGCCTTCACCGAGGCGGCGGAGGAACTGGGCCTGGGCCGCGAGCGCCGCGACGAGGTGGTGCAGTACATCGAAACCCTGGCCTGCGAGTTGGCCTATATCGAGGCGCTGCGCGACACCTTCGGCGAGGTCAGGAAGATCGACGAGAAGTTGCAGGGGCTGCGGCGGATCTACGGCGCCGACCGCTCGATGATCGAGACCGCCGATCAGGTCGCCCGCCTCTCGCAGCGCGCCCTCAAGCTGTTCCAGGATTATTTCGACCAGATCGACGCCCAGACCGGTGAAATCCTGGCGATGCTGAAGAACATCGACAACCAGATCGGCTACATCCGGCAGGTGCGCGACGCGCTGCACTGCCGCCTGCTGCCGTGGGAAGACTTCATCCAGATCTGGAAGACGGTGTTCGTCGCCCGCTCCGACGAGAACACCAACCGCATCCGCGACATCTACCAGTTCCTCGCCCCCCGCTACATGCAGTTCAACGACTGGGTGCTGGTGACCCGCCGCGGTGCGCTGAAGTCGAAGAAGATCGGCGGCCAGATGCGCTGGTAACACCGCCCGCCAGATCAGGCGGTTTGCGCGGTTACCAGACGCTCGATCCGTTCGGCGGCGGCGGCGAGGTCGTCGACGATGACATCGGCGCGCGAGCCGTTGACCCAGTCCGGGCCGTGGCCGGTCCGCACCAGGATTCCCACCGCGCCGACGCCGTGGCCGAGTTCGACATCGACCTCCTTGTCGCCGACCACGAAGGCGCGGGCGGGGTCGAAGCCATGTTCGGCCA
>JBDLVO010000325.1:0-2518 GCA_039804805.1 Pseudomonadota bacterium | reverse complement strand
CCCACGGAGAGACCCCGCCATGAGTATCGGAACCCCCCTCAGCACGTCCGCCACCCGGGTGATGCTGCTGGGCGCGGGCGAACTGGGCAAGGAACTGGTGATCGCGTTGCAGCGCCTCGGCGTCGAGGTGATCGCGGTCGACCGGTATGCCAACGCCCCGGCGATGCAGGTCGCCCACCGCAGCCACGTCCTGCCGATGACCGACGGCGCCGCCCTGCGCCGGGTGATCGAACTGGAACGGCCCCATCTGGTGGTGCCGGAAATCGAGGCGATCGCCACCGACACCCTGCTCGAGATCGAGCGCGAACAGATCGCCGAGGTGATCCCCACCGCCCGCGCCGCCCGGCTGACGATGGACCGCGAGGGCATCCGCCGCCTCGCCGCCGAGACGCTCGGCCTGCCGACCTCGCCCTACGCCTTCGCCGAATCGCGCGACCAGGTCGAGGCGGCGATCACCGGCGGCATCGGCTATCCCTGCGTGATCAAGCCGGTGATGTCGTCCTCGGGCAAGGGCCAGAGCGTGGTGACCGGTCCCGACGGGATCGACGCCGCCTGGGCCCATGCGATGAAGGCCGGCCGGGTCGCCCTGCCGCGGGTGATCGTCGAGGGCTTCATCCGCTTCGATTACGAGATCACCCAGCTCACGGTGCGGGCGCTGGGGCCGGACGGTCAGGTCGTCACCCATTTCTGCGAGCCGATCGGCCACATCCAGGTCGAGGGCGATTACGTGCTGTCGTGGCAGCCCCAGGCGATGACCCCGGCGGCGCGCGAGGCGGCGCGCGACATCGCCGGGCGGATCACCGCCGCCTTGGGCGGGCGCGGCATCTTCGGGGTCGAGCTGTTCGTCCGGGGCGATCAGGTGTGGTTCTCCGAGGTCAGCCCGCGTCCGCACGACACCGGGATGGTGACGCTGTGTTCGCAGCGCCTGTCCGAGTTCGAACTGCATGCCCGCGCCATCCTCGGCCTGCCGGTCGAGGTGACCCAGACCAGCCCCGGCGCCTCGGCGGTGATCTATGGCGGGCTCGACGCCACCGGCATCGCCTTCGAGGGGCTGGCCGAGGCGTTGCAGGTGCCGGGCAGCGACCTGCGCCTGTTCGGCAAGCCGGAAAGCTTTCCCAAGCGGCGGATGGGGGTGGCGCTGGCCACCGCGTCCTCGGTCGACGAGGCGATCACCCGCGCCAAGCAGGTTGCCGGCCGGGTCCAGCCGATCCGGCCCTGAACGCGGCCGCCCGGGCTGTCGGCCAAAAGGTGTCGGCGGCCCGGGGTTCCGGCACGTCAACGGCGAAAACAGGCCCCCGTTTACCTCCTGTTCACCCCCGCCACCCACCGTTCTCCCCCGTCGATGGGAGGCTCGAGCCCAGGATGTGACGTGTGGAAAGCAGGGGGCGAGCCAGAAATGAGTGCAATCATCACCGTGGCGCCCAGCCCGTGCCGGATCAATCCGCTGCTTGCCGGCGAGGCGATCTACCTGATCGAACTGGCGACCCTGATCGCCGACGAGGAACCGGACGTGCGGGTGTTCGCCCGCTACGGCCTCGGCAATGCCGATGTGATGGAGATCCGCTCCAGCCATCTCGAGGACGACGTCCTGTTCTGAGCGGGGCGTCGGCTCCCCTTGCGGGAGAAAATACCGCTCGCCGCCGCCGCCGCGCGACGAAAGGAATCGGTTCCGGCCCAGCCTTCGTGCTATGCAGAACGGTGCCGCGCCGCGTCGCCCCGGTCGGGCGGCGGTGGCGCGACGGCGGACGGCGAGGGAGTCCCGGATCGTGCCCGACAGCGCGGTGAACCAACTCGAATTGCTGCATGCCCTGCCGGCGGCGGCGGCGGATCATCCGCCGCTGCTGTTCGTCCACGGCTCCTATTGCGGTGCCTGGGTGTGGGAGGAACGGTTCCTGCCCGCCATCGCCCGCGCCGGCTATCCCGCCTATGCGGTGTCGTTGCGCGGCCATGGCGGCAGCGGCGGCGACGCCACCTTCGCCTCGCTGGCCGATTACATCGCCGACGTCGAGGCGGCGATCGAGCGGCTGGGCGGGCATTGCGTGCTGATCGGCCATTCGATGGGCGGGCTGATCGCCCAGCATTGCCTGCGGCCGGGCCACCGGCTGGCCGGGCTGGCGCTGCTGTCGAGCGTGCCGCCGTCGGGGCTGGCCGGGGCGGCGCTGCATCTGATGCTGGCGACGCCGGATCTGTGGGTGCAGTTCGGCCTGTTGCAGAGCCTGGGGCCGGCGGCGGTGTCGGACGCGCTGATCCGCCGGGCGATCTTCGCCGACACCACCCCGGCGGCCGAGGCCGCCCGGCTGCTGCCGCGCTTCCAGAGCGAATCGCTGCGGGTCGCTTTCGATCTGGCCGCGCCGCCGCCGCCGCCCCGGCCCGACCCGCGCTTTCCGGTGCTGGTGGTGGGGGGCAGCGCCGATCCGCTGATCCCGGTCAGCGCCTTGCACCAGACCGCGGCCTATTACCACGCCGAACTGTCGGTGCTGGAGGGCGCGCCGCACGGCCTGATGCTCGACCCGGTCTG
>JBDLVO010000324.1:0-2589 GCA_039804805.1 Pseudomonadota bacterium | reverse complement strand
CGCCGCCGGCCAGCAGCAGCAGCGCGCCCCATCCCGCCAGCCGCCGCGCGCTCTCCACCCCGGGATGGGTGGCGCCGTCGAGGCTGGCCAGCAGGTTGGCCCCGGCATGCAGGCACAGCGCGCAGGCCACCGCCGTCGCCAGCAGGGACGGGTGGCAGCTCCGTCCGGCATGGGCTCCCCACGCCGTTCCCACCGCCACCGGCACCGCCGAGATGGCGAAGGTGGACGGCCGGATGGCACGCCATAGGGTCTGAAGCGTATCCCTCATCGCCCGCCACAGTGACTCCGCCGGTCGCCCTCCCGGTAGCTTCCTGCGGCGGCTCCCGACCGAAGGCATGGCGCTCTCCTGCCCAAGGTATGGCATTTCTGTGACCAGGGCGGTGAAGCCTCTTTCCTATCCCCGGGATCTGCCGCTATATGATGATCGGTCCCTCCCCCGACCGCAGACAGCGGTGGGAGAGGGCTCGATGCGTCGGGCAGCCCGGGAGGACCCCAAGAATGCAGGGGTTGGTGGCGAGTGTGATGGATCCCCGCCTGATCGACCTGCTCGCTCAGTGGCGGGCGGCGGGCGGTATCGAGGATGCGCCCCGGCAGTTTCCCGACCATGCCGACCACCTGCTGGTGATCGAGGTCGATGGCGCCGGCAACCGCTATACCCATTACGGGCAGGCCTTCGTGCAGCATTTCGGCGCCGACCTCGCCGGCTGCGTGATCGACCGCCTGCCGGCCGAGGTGCTGCCGGCCGACCGGCGCGGCATGCTCGATTTCGACTATGCCTTCGTCCGGCGCGGCAACCAGCCGCTGTGGCGTTCCTACACCGCCGTGTTCGACGACGGCGCCGCCGCCGAGACCTGGCAGCGGCTGGTGTTGCCGGCGGGCGAGGGGCGGCTGGTGGTGGGGGCCTATCCGGTCGCCCCGCCCGCCCCGGACGAGGAGGCCGGCGCGGCGCTGCTGCGGATGGTGCTCGACCGGGTGCCGGTGCTGCTCGACGAGACCGGGGCGATCGGCGACCTCGCTCTGTCGCTGCGGGCCTATTGCGACCATCAGCAGCATCTGGCCGAACTGGAATGGCGCGCCACCCGCGATTCGCTGACCGGCATCGCCAACCGCGCCCATTTCCACCACCTCGCCGGGCTGGAACTCGGCCACACCCAGCGGATGGGGCGGTGGTTCACCGTGATGGTGCTCGACCTCGACCATTTCAAACGGATCAACGACCGCTGGGGTCATGCCACCGGCGACCGGGCGCTCCAGGCCTTCGTCGGCGCCTGCCGTCAGGCCCTGCGCGAGGGCGACATCCTCGGCCGTGTCGGCGGCGAGGAATTCGCCGTCGCCCTGCCCGGCACCAGCGAGCCGGCCGCCCGCCTGATCGCCGAGCGCCTGCGCGCCCAGGTCGAGCAGGTGACGCTGGAGGCCGATGACGGCAGCCTCGGCGGCTTTACCGTCAGCATCGGCGTCGCGGCGTGGTGCGAGGCGATGGCCGGCGGCGAGGGCGCCCCCAGCGTGGCCGAATTGCTGAAGCTGGCCGACGCGGCGTTGTACCGGGCCAAGGCGGCCGGGCGCAACCGGGTCGAGGTCGCCGCCTGGGCCGACCGCCCCAGGGCCGAGGAGTAGCGCGTGCAGGACGGATTATGGGTGTTCGCCTACGGCTCGCTGATGTGGCGGCCGGATTTTCCCTACATCGCCGACCGGCCCGCCCGGCTGTGGGGCTATCACCGCGCGCTGTGCATCCTGTCCAGCCATTATCGCGGCACGCCGCAGCGCCCCGGGCTGGTGCTGGGGCTCGACCGGGGCGGCTCCTGCCTCGGCCGGGTGTTCCTGGTGCCGCCCGATCAGGTCGAGCGGGCGCGCGAGATCCTGATCGCGCGCGAGATGATTTCCGGGGTCTATCGGCCCTGTTTCCTGCCGGCGCGGCTGGATGACGG
This sequence comes from Pseudomonadota bacterium, assembly GCA_039804805.1. Taxonomy (GTDB): domain Bacteria; phylum Pseudomonadota; class Alphaproteobacteria; order Rhodospirillales; family Magnetospirillaceae; genus Phaeospirillum. The sequence continues at coordinate 664 of JBDLVO010000324.1, read as the reverse complement.
CGGCACCGTCTCGGCCTGGGCCTTTGTCGCCCAGCGCGGCCACGCCCAGTATTTCCGGCCGCAGCACCCGGGCGAACTGGTCCGGCTGATCCGCCAGGGGGTGGGCAAGGCCGGCACCAGCCGCGATTACCTTGCCGAAACCGTGGCCCAACTGACCGGCCTCGGCATCAAGGACGGCTCGCTGCACCGCCTGCTGGCGCGGGTCGATGCGGAAGCCGCCCGCACCGCCTGAGATCGGAAAAGGGGGTCGCAGGGCCTTGCGGCCCTGCGCGGAGAGCCCGAGAGGCGGCGCCTCTCGGTTTTATTTCGCCTTGGCGCGGGCGCGCGGGGCGGCCTTGGCCTTGTCCGCGCCCTCGGTGCGGGGCTTGGTCGCGGTCTTGGGCTTGACGGCGCGCGGGGCGGCCTTGGCCTTTTCCGGCGCGGGGGCCGGGGCGGTGGCGGCCGGAGCGGCGGCGAGATGCAACTCGGCCTCCAGCCAGAAATCGAGGTCGCGGCCCTCGGGATGCCCCGCCTCCTGCCACAGGCGATAGGCCAGCGCGCGAATCTCGGAATCCGAACCGTGGGTCATCGACCGTTTACCCTTGCATGTTGATCCCGGCCGGAACCATACCCCAGGCGCCGCCCCCGCACAATCCCGGGGCCGGCCCGGCGGGGGGTTCAGCCT
>JBDLVO010000323.1:0-3455 GCA_039804805.1 Pseudomonadota bacterium | reverse complement strand
GCCCACGTCGATGTTGCTGTTGCGGATCACCTCGGTGACCTTGGCCAGGGGAATGTTGTAGGCCTGCAGGCGCTGGGGATCGACCACCACCTGGTATTGCTGGACGAAACCGCCGACGCCGGCCACCTCGGCCACCCCCTCGGCCTTGGCCAATTGGTAGCGCAGGTACCAGTCCTGCACGGTGCGCAACTCGGCCAGGCTCCGCTCCTTGGCGGTCACCACGTACTGGTAGACCCAGCCCACCCCGGTGGCATCCGGGCCGAGCGTCGGCGTGATTCCCGCCGGCAGGCGCTTGGCGGCGAAGCTCAGATATTCCAGCACGCGCGACCGCGCCCAATAGATGTCGGTGCCGTCCTCGAAGATGATGTAGACGAACGAGACGCCGAAGAACGAGAAGCCGCGCACCGTCTTGGACCGGGGCACGCTCAGCATGGCGGTGGTCAGCGGATAGGTGACCTGATCCTCCACCACCTGCGGCGCCTGTCCCGGCACCTCGGTGGAGAGGATCACCTGCACGTCGGAAAGGTCGGGCAGGGCGTCGAGCGGCAGGCGCTTGACCGCCACGATGCCGACGCCGGCGATGAACAGGGTGGCCAGCAGCACCAGAAAGACGTTCCTGGCGGACCAGCGGATGATGGCGGCGATCATGGTCGGAGTCTCCGCCGTCAGTGGGGATGGAAGCTCTGAAGGGCGGCGCGAAGGTTGCTTTCCGCGTCGATCAGGAAGTTGGCGCGGACCACCACCTTCTCGCCTTCGGCCAGCCCGTCCCTGATCTCGATCAGGCCGTTGGCGCGGATCCCGGCTTTCACCTCGCGCGGCTCGAAGCGGCCTTCGCCCTTTTCCACCAGCACCGCCTGCCGGGTGCCGCTGTCCAGCACCGCCGAATCGGGGACGGCCAGCACCGGGCGGTCGGCCACCGGCGAGGCCAGATCGACCGTGCCGTACAGGGCGGGCTTCAACTGGCCATCAGGGTTGGGCAATTCGATCCGTACCCGGGCGGTCCGGGTCTGTTCGGTGACGGTGGGGTAGAGGAAGGTGACCTTGCCGGTGAAGGTCCGGCCCGGCAGGGCGTTGAAGGTGACCGTGGCGCCTTGTCCCAGCCTGACCTGGGCCAGATCCTGCTCGAACACCTCGGCGATCACCCAGACGGTCGACAGGTCGGCGATCTGGTAGAGCATCTCGCCCGGCAGGAAGCGCATGCCCTGCACCGCCCGCTTCTCCAGAACAATGCCCGCGGCCGGGGCGGCGAGCGACAGGGTGCGGCTGGGCGGCCCACCCTGGCGCAGCCGTTCGATCTGGGCCCCGGGGACATCCCAGTTCCGCAGCCGCGCCAGTGCGCCATCGGCCAGCGACCGGGCGGCGTCGCGGGCCTCCGGGCTGGCGTTGTCGAGCGCTTGCGCCCCCTGGGCCGCCACCAGATATTCCTGTTCCGCCAGCACCAGATCGGGGCTGTAGACCTCCATCAGCGACTGGCCCCGCCTGACCGCCTGGCCGCTCTGGTTGACATGGAGCCGTTCGATGTAGCCCTCGAACTTCGCCGTCACCACATGCAGGTTGCGCTCGTCCACCTGGACCGAACCGACCGCCCGGATCGACCTGGCGAGCGGGGTCATCCGCGCCGCCTCGGTGCGCACGCCGAGCTTCTGCACCTTGTCCGGGCTGACCTTGAGCGTGGCGCCGTCGTCGTCGCCCTCGTAGACCGGGACATAGTCCATCCCCATGCCGTCCTTCTTCGGCACCGGTGAGGTGTCGGCCAGGCCCATCGGATTGCGGTAGTAGAGGATCCTGCCTTTGCCCGCCGGTCCGGGCGGTGGGGCCGGCGCGGGGTCGGGATCGGCGTAGACCGGGGTGTAGTCGCGACCGGTCTCGTCCTTCCTGGGCACCGGGGAGTAATCGGGGGTGCCGTCGGGGTGCTGGTAGAACAGGATCCGGCGGTCCCGGGCGACCTGGGCGGCGGGGTCGTGGCCGGCAGGAGAGTCGGATGCGGCGACGGACGGCGCCGCTGGCTGCGCGGGCCGGGGCTGGCTGAACCGTCCCAGTCCATAGCCGGCGGCCAGGGCGGCGACGAGGGCCAGACCGCCATACAGAAGCGTCCGCGGGCTCACAGCTCACCTCCGACCAGTTTTTCCAATTCGGCCAGGCGGATCTGCTGTTCGAACCGCATCTTGACCAGGTCGATGTTGGACTTCCACAATTGCTGTTCGGTCAGCAAGACGTCGAGCAGGTCCGTCCGGCCCAGCTCATAGCCCTTGGCGGCGGCCTGGAAGCCGATCTCGGCCTGGGGCAATTGACTTTCACGCAGCAGCTTTTCCACCTCGCGGGCCGATTTCAGGCTGATCCAGGCATCGGAAACCTCGTTGCCCAGTTCCAGCGCCCGCAGCTCACGCCGGGTCCGCGCCGCCCCGGCCATGGCCTTGGCCTCGCCGATCTCGGACTCCCGCAACGACCCTTGCAGCGGCACGTTCATACTGACCATCGCCTCGTAGCCGCGCCAGTCGCCGTCGCGTTTGACCGACGACACGCCCACCTCGAAATCCGGGTACCAGCCCTTTTCCGCGAGGCGGCGGGCCGTGTCGGCGCCTTCGATGGTGGCCTGCTGGGCCAGGATGTCCGGATTGCTCCGCTGCGCCCGCTCGGTCAGCGCCGCAAGATCGAGGGTTTCCATCGCGGGAATGGGTCGTGGGGCCGGAGCCTCGACCAGGGGCGCCTCCAAGGGGCGGGCGAGCAGGCGGTTGATCTTGACCCGCGCCTTGCGCCGTTCGGCCTCGGTCCGGACGATCTCCGCTTCCAGTGAAGCCTTCTCCACCTCGGCGCGGGTGACATCCTGCTGGCGGCCCAGAGCCTGGGCGTAACGGGCACGGGCCAGTTTCGCCAGGGTATCCAGGCGGGCCTTGAGGTCGCGGGCCAGGTCGGACACCAGATGGGCCGAGTGGTATTCGGCGTAGGCGACCTTGACCTTGGCCACCAATTCGTTTTCCACCTGGGTCTTGAGCAGCGCGGCCCTGCGGGCATTGGCCTCGGCGATTTCACGTTTGAGGTCGCGCTTGCCCCAGAAGGGCAGTTCCTGGCTGACCTTCAGCTTCTTGGTGGTGCCGGCCGCCGGATTGGAGGGGAAGTAGCCACCATTGCGATTGGTGTTCCAATCCTCCACCGACAACGACACCCTGGGGTCGGCCAACGACCCGGCGCCGTCGATCCTGGCGGTGGCGGCCGCTTCCTCCAACGCGGCGATCTGAATCTCGGGACTCATCGCCTTGGCGATGGCGACCAACTCGTCGACGGTCGCCCCCACCGCCGCCCCGGGGGCGTCGCCGTGGGGGGGATAGGCCTCCTCGGCCCGGGCGGTCGGCCCTGGGAGGGCGGTGACGACCAAGAGGACCACCAGGGCGAACCGTCCTGTCATCGCCCGATCTCCCGTCAGCGGTTATGTCCGTGGTCGGCCGGATTGTGCGGTG
>JBDLVO010000322.1:0-3113 GCA_039804805.1 Pseudomonadota bacterium | reverse complement strand
CCCCGGCGCCCTTCTCGCCCATCCGGCTCATGGCGTAGCCGAACAGGATCGCCACCAGCAGCACCTGGAGCAGGTCGCCCCCGGCGGTGAAGGCGTCGAACAGCGTCTTCGGGATGATGTGCAGGATGAAATCGACCGTGCTCTGTTCCTCGGCCAGCTTGGCGTATTTCGCCACCGCCTTGGCGTCGAGCTGGCTGGGATCGGCATGGAAGCCGTCGCCGGGCCGGATCACCCACATCACCACCAGACCGATGATCAGGGCCAGGGTCGAGACCACCTCGAAATACAGCAGCGCCTTGCCGCCGACCCGGCCGACCTTCTTCATGTCGCCGGCCCCGGCGATGCCCAGCACCACGGTACAAAAGATCACCGGGCTGATCAGCATCTTGATCAGGGCGATGAAGCCGTCGCCCAGCGGCTTCAGGCTCACCCCCAGTTGCGGCTCGAAATAGCCCAGCGTGCCACCGGCCAGAATCGCGATCAGCACCCAGAAATAGAGATGTCGTGTCAACCTTTTCATTAGATTATCCCTGAAGAGAGGAAACCATAACGGGAACAGGCGCGGCCGCCGCCGCGCGCCCGCCGGACTCCCCGCCCCGTCACCCCCGAAACCGGCGCGGCTCAACGCCGCGTTTTCGTCCGCCAGGGTTGCGGCCAGATTGACGTGGCCGTTGCCGACGACGGATTGGATCCCGGTGGCGTTGCGTTCGTAACAGACCGCGTTGTCCAGATCATCCTCTAAATATTGTCGCGACCGCCCGGGCGCCGCACGGAGACTGATAAATCACGGTGAACAGACGCGATTTTCTTCGCCGGATGGGCGATCGCGGCGAGGATAAGACCGCCCGGCGATGAAAAAAGGTAGGGATTCTCCGCCGCGACCGCCCCGGCGGAACCAATGCGCAAGCAACGACACCGCCGGTCCAGTAAAAAAGACCGGGGGCGCTGTGGTTAATACCTATAAGGAGGGGGGCGGCCGCCCCACGCGGCGGCGGCGCGCGGAGGGGTCAGTCGAAGGTCGCCTGCTTGATCTCGTCGTCGGCGTGGCGACGCTGTTCCGCCATCACCAGCCCGCCCAGTTCGCGTTTGAGGTCGTTGAAATCGGCCTGGGCGGTGTCGCGCGGGCGCGGCAGCGGAATCGGCACCACCGCCTTGATCGTCCCCGGCCGATAGGTCATCACCACGATCCGGTCGGCGAGGTAGATCGCTTCCTCGATCGAATGGGTGACGAAGACGATGGTCTTGGCGGTTTCCTGCCACAGCCGCAGCAATTCGTCCTGCAGGGTGCGACGGGTCAGCGCGTCGAGCGCCCCGAACGGTTCGTCCATCAGCAGGATCGGCGGATCGAGCGCCAGGACCCGGGCGATCGCCACCCGCTGGCGCATGCCGCCGGACAGGTCCTTGGGATAGCGGTCGCGGAATTCCGCCAGCGACAGCTTGTCGAGCAGGGCGCGGGTGCGGATTTCGATCTCGTCGCGGGGCATCCCCTTGATCTCAAGACCGAAGGCGACGTTCTTCGCCACCGTCATCCACGGGAACAGGGCGTATTCCTGGAACACCATGGCCCGATCGGGGCCCGGGCCGCGCACCGGCGCGCCATCGACGCTGATCCGCCCGGCGGTGGGGGGGGCGAAGCCGGCGATGGCGTTGAGCAGGGTCGATTTGCCGCAGCCCGACGGCCCGAGCAGGCAGACGAACTCACCGGCGCGGATCGACAGATCGATGCCGCCGAGCGCCACCATCTCGCGCGCGCCGAGGGCGAAGCGCTTCTCCACCCCCTCGATGTCGATCTGGCCGGCCCCGGACGGCGCCAGCGTGGGGGCGGTGGGAAACATCTTGGTCATTTCCGTCCTCTCCTCCCGTCAAGGCTCAAGACCACGGTGCCAGCGCAGCAACCGGGCGTTGAGCCGACTCATCGCCCCGTCGATCGCCAGACCGAGCAGGCCGATCGAGGCCATCCCGGCGATGATCTTGTCCGACCAGAAATATTCGCGCGCTTCCAGGATGCGGAAGCCGAGCCCGTTATTGACCGCGATCATCTCGGCGACGATCACCACGATGAAGGCGGTGCCGATGCCGACCCGGGCCCCGGTCAGGATGTAGGGGGTGGCGGCCGGCAGCATCACCCGCCAGAACAGGGTCAATTGTCCGGCACCGAGATTGCGGGCGGCGCGGATATAGATCCCGTCGACGTTGCGCACCCCGGCGATGGTGTTCATCAGCACCGGAAAGAACGCGCCGATGGTGATCAGGAACACCGCCGGCGGATTGCCCAGCCCGAACCACAGGATCGCCACCGGGATGTAGGCGATCGGCGGGATCGGCCGCAGCACCTGGATGGTGGGATTGGCCAGCCGGTAGACCCGCTCCGACGCCCCCATCAGGATCCCGAGCGGCAGCGCCAGCGCGGTCCCCAGCAGGAAGCCGGCCAGCACCCGGTACAGGCTGGCCACCGCGTCGGACGGCAATTCGCCCGACAGCGCCCAGGCGAACCAGCCCGACACCGCCGGGTCGTAGGGCTCGGCCGGAAGGAGATAGGCCCACCAGCGCAGCAGCACCTCCCACGGGCCGGCCAGCAAGGCGTGGTCGATCCAGCCGCTGACCGACAGGCCCTGCCAGACCGCCACCACCACCACCGGGACGATGGCGCCGGTGGCGGCGGCCTTCAGCGCGTCGCGCGAGAACAGCGCCGGTCTCATTTCCGCAACTCCGCCTTGGCGCTTTCGAGCAGGTCGAGCCGGACCCATTCCGCCGCCGCCGGGGGCTTGGCCATCCGGCCGACCCCGGTTTCCTGCATCAGCCGCGTCACCGTGTCGACCTGGGCGACGCTGAGGTCGTAGGTGTAGGCGGCGTTGTTCATCGCGTCGTGGAAATCCTCGGCGCTGATCTGGCCCTTGAACATCTGCGCGCGGACATAGGATTCGGCCAGGGCCGGATCGGCGATGAAGGCGCTGGTCGCCTCGACGAAGGCCAGCATCGTCCGCCGCGCCACGTCGGGCTTCTCGCGGTAGAATTTCTCCGCCATCACCAGGGCGCGCACCGGCTCGCCCATCGGAGTGTCGTAGGGGCGGATCACCTCGGTGGCGAGGCCCTTGTTGAGCAATTGCGAGGCA
>JBDLVO010000321.1:0-4200 GCA_039804805.1 Pseudomonadota bacterium | reverse complement strand
GGGCGGCGCAAGCGTCTGCTGGTTGCCGACATGGATTCGACCATGGTCACCGGCGAGACGCTCGACGAACTGGCCGATTTCGCCGGGATCAAGGACCGCATCGCCCTGATCACCGCCCGGGCGATGAACGGCGAGATCGATTTCGCCGCCGCCCTGCGCGAGCGGGTCGGCCTGCTCGCCGGCCTGCCGGAAAGCTGCCTCGCCCAGACCTGGGAGCGGATCGAATTCACCCCCGGCGCCCATGCCCTGGTGGCGACGATGAAGGCGCATGGCGCCCAGGCGGTGCTGGTGTCGGGCGGGTTCAGCTTCTTCACCGGGCGGGTGCGCCAATCCTGCGGCTTCGACCGCGACGTCGACAACCGGCTGATCGTCGCGGACGGCCGGCTGACCGGCGCGGTCGGCGACCCGATCATCGGCCGCGAGGCCAAGCTCGCCACCCTGCGCGCCACCGCCGCCGAGTTGGGCATCGGCGTCGAGCTGGCGGTGGCGGTCGGCGACGGCGCCAACGATCTCGACATGCTGCGCGAGGCCGGCCTCGGCGTCGCCTTCCACGCCAAGCCGGTGGTGGCGGGCGAGGCCCGCGCCCGGGTCGATCACGGCGATCTGTCGGCGCTGCTCTATGCCCAGGGCTATCGCGACGCCGAGATCGTCGCTCCGGCCGGTGCGCGGGATTGACAGGCCGCCCGCTCTGCGGTTAACCCCAGGCGGGGAATGTTCCCCGACCTTTCGCCAGGAACCCGTTCGATGACTCTCTCCCGTCTCTCCGTGGTGATTCCCTGCTACAACGAGGAAAAGACGCTGGAGGAGATCGTCGCCCGGGTCAGGGGCGCCGATCGCTGCGGCCTCGACCTCGAGATCGTCATCGTCGATGACGGCTCGCGCGACGGTTCGGTGGCGGTGATGAAGGCGCTGGCCCAGCGCCATCCCGAGATCGTGGTGGTCGAGCACGGCGTCAATCGCGGCAAGGGCGCGGCGCTGCGTTCCGGCTTCGAGCGGGCCGGCGGCGACATCGTGCTGGTGCAGGATGCCGATCTCGAATACAGCCCGGCCGATTATCCCCGCCTGCTCGGCCCGTTCCTCGACGGCCGCGCCGACGTGGTGTTCGGCTCGCGCTTCAAGGGCGGCGAGGAGACCCGGGTGCTGTATTTCTGGCACTCGATCGCCAACCAGCTGCTGACCCTGGCCTCGAACATGTTCACCGATCTCAACCTGACCGACATGGAGACCTGCTACAAGGCCTTCCGCCGCGAGATCCTGAGCCGGATCACCCTGGTCGAGGACCGCTTCGGCTTCGAGCCCGAGATCACCGCCAAGGTCGCCCACCTCGCCCCGCGTCCGCGCATCTACGAGGTCGGGATCAGCTATTCCGGTCGTACCTACGAGGACGGCAAGAAGATCGGCTGGCGCGACGGCGTTCGCGCCCTCTATTGCATCCTGCGCTACAACCTCTGGCGCTGACCTACGGCGTCGTCAGCTTGAGGCCGACGATTCCGGCGCCGATCAGGGCCAGACTGCCGAGGCGGGCCAGACTGGCCGGCTCGTCGAACAGGACGATGCCGAGCAGCGCGGTGCCGACCGCGCCGATGCCGACCCACACCGCATAGGCCGTCCCCACCGGCAGCGTCTTCATCGCCACCCCGAGCAGCACCACGCTGGCGGTCATCGCCCCCAGCGTGACGACGCTCGGCCACAGCCGGGTCAGCCCCTCGGTGTATTTCAGTCCGATCGCCCAGCCGATCTCGCACAGGCCGGCGATCAGCAGCAGGAACCAGTTCATCGCGTCCTCCGGAAAAAGCGGGCTCCGCCCACGCCCGCCAAGGGCCGCAAGGCCCTTGGAACCCTTTCCCGGTCGGGCGCCGCCAACGCCTGAGCCCAAGCTGACAGGCATCTGGGCTCCCGACCATCGAAGGGATCCAAGGGCCTTGCGGCCCTTGGCGGGTGCGGGCGGAGCCCGCTTTCCTCACACGTCGAGGTTCGACACCTTCAGCGCGTTGGCCTGGATGAAGTCGCGGCGGGGTTCGACGATGTCGCCCATCAGGGTCGAGAACACCTGTTCGGCGTCGTCGGCCTGGGCCACCCGCACCTGAAGCAGCGAGCGGGCCTGCGGGTCGAGGGTTGTTTCCCACAATTGCTCGGGATTCATCTCGCCCAGGCCCTTGTAGCGCTGGATCGCCACGCCCTTGCGGCCCTGTTCCATGATCGCCCCGACCAAAGCGACCGGGCCGGGCAGCGACAATTCGCGTTCCTTGGCGATCAGGGTGGCGGGGGCGGTGAACACCTCGCGCAGGCGCGGCACGCCCTCATGCAGCCGGCGCGCCTCGGGCGAGCGGATCAGGCCGGCGTCGATCAGATGGTTCTCGGTGACGCCGCGCAGGGTGCGGCTGATCCGGAAGCCCTCGCCCTCGTGCCACTCGCCCGACCAGCCGCGCTCCAGCGGGCTTTCCAGCGCGTCGAGGCGGGCGGCGAGGCTGGCGGCCAGCGCCGGCCCCCGGGTCGGGTCGGTCAGCAGCGCCAGTTCGAACGTTCCGGCGATCAGCGCCTGTTCGACCACCGCCATCGGCACCTTGCGGGTCAGCGGGGTCAGCAGGTGGCGGATGGCGCGGGCCTGCTCGGTCAGCGCGCGCAGTTCGACCCCGCCGATCTGCATGCCGGTGGCGAGGCGCAGCACCCCGTCGGCCAGGCCGGCGTCGATCAGGTATTCCTCCAGGGCGCGGTCGTCCTTGAGGTAGACCTCGCTCTGGCCGCGCTTGGCGCGATAGAGCGGCGGCTGGGCGATGTAGAGGAAGCCGCGCTCGATCAGGCCGGGCATCTGCCGATAGAAGAAGGTCAGCAGCAGGGTGCGGATGTGGCTGCCGTCGACGTCCGCGTCGGTCATGATGATGATCTTGTGGTAGCGCGCCTTGTCGGGATCGAAATCCTCCCGCCCGATGCCGGTGCCGAGCGCGGCGATCAGGGTGCCGATTTCGGCCGAGGACAGCATCTTGTCGAAGCGGGCGCGCTCGACGTTGAGGATCTTGCCGCGCAGGGGCAGGATCGCCTGATTGGCGCGGTTGCGCCCCTGCTTGGCCGAGCCGCCGGCCGAATCACCCTCGACGATGAACAATTCGGACAAGGCCGGGTCGCGTTCCTGGCAATCGGCCAGCTTGCCCGGCAGGGTGGCGATGTCGAGCACCCCCTTGCGCCGGGTCAGCTCGCGCGCCTTGCGCGCCGCCTCGCGGGCGGCGGCGGCCTCGACCACCTTGCCGACCACCTTGCGCGCCTCGCCGGGATGCTCCTCGAACCATTCCGCCAGCTTCTCGCTGACGACGCTCTCGACCACGGTGCGGACCTCGGAACTGACCAGCTTGTCCTTGGTCTGCGAACTGAACTTGGGGTCGGGCACCTTGACCGACAGCACACAGGTCAGGCCCTCGCGCATGTCGTCGCCCGACAGCGCCACCTTCTCCTTGCGGGCGATGCCGGATTCATTGGCGTAGGCGTTGACGGTGCGGGTCAGCGCGGCGCGGAAGCCGGCGAGATGGGTGCCGCCGTCGCGCTGCGGGATGTTGTTGGTGAAGCAGAGCTGGCTTTCGTGATAGCTGTCGGTCCATTCCATCGCCACCTCGACGGTCATCCCGTCGCGTTCGCCCCGCATCACGATCGGCGGGCTGTGCAGCGCGGTCTTCGAGCGGTCGATGTAGCGGACGAATTCCTCGATCCCGCCCTCGTAATGCAGCTCGCTGACCTGGTTCTCGCCGTGGCGGCAGTCGGCCAGGCGCAGCCGCACCCCGGAATTGAGGAAGGCCAGTTCGCGCAGCCGGTGCTCCAGCGTGGCGAAGTCGAACCGGGTCTGGGTGAAGATGGTCGGGCTGGGCAGGAAGGTGATCTCGGTGCCGGTGCGGTCGCCGCATTCCGCCACCACCTTCAGCGGCGCCTCGGACTCGCCGAGGTGGAACCGCATCGCGTGCTCCTTGCCGGCACGCCAGACCCTGAGGTCGAGGATGTCGGACAGGGCATTGACCACCGACACGCCGACGCCGTGCAGGCCGCCCGACACCTTGTAGGAATTCTGGTTGAACTTGCCGCCGGCATGGAGCTGGGTCATCACCACCTCGGCGGCGGAGATGCCCTCCTCCTCGTGGATGTCGGTGGGGATGCCACGGCCGTTGTCGGTGACGGTGCAGGAGCCGTCGTCATTGAGGGTGACCACGACCCGGTCGG